>JBAZRU010000033.1:0-19306 GCA_041662805.1 Candidatus Hydrogenedentales bacterium
CGACGCCATCGTCGTCGTCGAAAACATCGTCCGGCACTACCATCTGCCCGAGAGCCGAGGGCGGTCCATGCTCGATGTCTCCGTCGAAGCCGTCAACGAAGTCGGCAACCCCACCCTCTTGGCCACTGCGGCCGTGATCGCCGCCGTGCTTCCCATGGCCTTTGTGCGCGGCTTGATGGGCCCCTACATGGAACCGATCCCCGTGGGCGCTTCCGCGGCCATGGTCTTCTCCGTCTTTATCTCGTTCATGGTAACCCCCTGGGCGGCCCTGCGCCTGCTCCGAAGCGTGCCGGAAGCAAGCGACAACGAAGGCAAAGACGGCCATGCCCATTCCGAAAACATCATGGACCGCTTGTACCGGCATGTCATGGGGCCGCTGATTCACCACCGGCTCTGGCAGTTTATGTTTCTCGTGTCCGTGGCCGTCCTGTTGGTCGCCGCATGCATGCTCGTTCCGATGAAGCGCGTCATCATGAAAATGCTCCCCTTCGACAACAAAAGCGAGTTCCAGGTCGTTATCGATATGCCCGAAGGCACGACGCTCGAACAGACCGCCGCCGTTGCCCGCAGCCTGGGAGATGCCGTCGCCAAAGTCCCCGAGGTTTCCGACTACGAGACCTACGTCGGCACCGCGTCGCCCCACAATTTCAACGGGCTGGTCCGGCATTACTTCCTGCGTCGTGGCCCAAACGTGGCGGATATCCACGTGAACCTTGCACCGAAAGAACACCGCGACCGCCAAAGCCATGACATCGCAAAGAGCGTGCGCCCGGTGCTGGCCGAGATCGCCAAGGCCTACGGCGCGCGCATCAAAGTGGCGGAAGCGCCTCCGGGTCCGCCCGTGCTCCAAACGCTCGTCGCCGAAGTGTACGGCCCCGACTACAAGCGCCAAATCGAAGTCGCCCGGCAGATTCGAGACATCTTCGATCAAACCGACGGCGTGGTCGACGTGGACTGGTACGTCGAAGACGATCAGCCCAAGTACCGCCTGACCGTAGATAAAGAAAAGGCCGCGTTGAGCGGCGTATCCGTCGAGCAAGTCACCCAGACCCTCTCGATAGCGCTGAAGGGAGCGGCGGCCGGCCTTGTGCACCAACCGCAAGAGAAAGAGGATCTGCCGATATTCTTGCGGCTGGACCGCGCGAACCGGTCCAGCATCGAGGACCTGAAGCGCATCAAGGTGCAGAGTGCAAACGGCAGCCTCGTGGCGCTGGGCGAACTGGCCCGCATCGAAGAAACCGTCGAAGACAAGAGCATCTACCACAAGAACCTGATGCCCGTCGTCTACGTAACGGGAGACGTGGCCGGACGCGAAGAAAGCCCGGTGTACGCGATTCTCACCCTGGGCGAGAAGATAGCCGCCTTGAATTTGCCGGAGGGCTATCGCATCGAACAATACACGGCCAGCCAGCCGTTCTCGACCGAACGCATCTCGATGAAGTGGGACGGCGAATGGCACATTACCTACGAAGTCTTTCGAGACCTGGGCCTGGCATTCGCTTCCGTTCTCGTGCTGATCTTCATCCTCGTCGTGGGCTGGTTCCAATCCATGAAGACGCCCTTTGTGATCATGAGCGCGATCCCCTTCTCGCTCGTGGGCATCCTTCCCGCGCACTGGCTGATGGGGGCCTTCTTCACGGCAACCTCCATGATCGGTTTCATCGCGGGGGCAGGCATCGTCGTCCGCAACTCCATTATCCTCGTGGACTTCATTGAACTGCGCCGCCAACAAGGCATGTGCCTCGCCGACGCCGTCATAGACGCGGGTGCTGTGCGGTTCCGCCCGATGATGCTGACCGCGGCGGCCGTCGTCGTGGGCGCGTCCGTAATCCTGTTCGACCCCATCTTTCAAGGACTTGCGATATCCCTGATGGCAGGCGAGGTCGCCTCGCTACTCCTGTCGCGGATGGTCGTGCCCATTCTGTATTATCTCGTCAACGCCCGCGATGAACGTAAGCTGGCCAAACATAAGCCTGCTTCCCAGGGAGACTTGGAAGGTACCGCCCTGTAACCGTGTTCCATTGAGTGGGCAATACTTCTATACCAAGCCCTGCTTTTCCGAGGCACACAGGAGACTCCAACATGCTCATGCGAACCATCGCGATTGCCATCGTAGCCCTTTCCGCGGGCGCCGTGGGCGGCGTTGTATTCTCCCAAGCCCGCTTGGGTACGCAACTTCAGGCCGTTGCGGAGGAGCGCAATGCCCTCTCCACCGAGCGAGACGCGCTCAAGCGAAAATTTGCCGATCTCCAGGCCCGCCAGGAGGGTCTGGAAAGCGATAACCACAGGCTGCATGAGCAGTTGGAACTTGCCAAGGTCCAGCCCAGCACGTCTCCATCTCCCCAGGAAATGCCCCTCGAAAGCGTGGAAGATCCCTCCGTGGAATTGCCTGAGCAGGATTCGCCGATGGACGCATCCGCATCGCGCGACCGGCGAAGGGACCGCGACGGCGAATCCAATGAACCGGCCACCCCCGAGGAACTCGCCCGCGAAGAAGAACGCCGCCAGGAACGCGAACAGCGCATGACGGAATTCCGCGACCGGATGAGCCAGTTCTTCACCGGCGAAATGGAGAAGACGGGAGATGCCGCCGTGCAGCAGCGCCTTTCCCAACTCAATGAGTACGCCCAATACTCGATGGACCTGCGGCGTCAGATGCGAGACGCACAGACCGACGAAGAGCGCCAAGTGCTGCAAGAACAACTGGAGCAGGCCTCGACCGCCACGCGCACCCTCGTCAAAGACCAGCAGGACTATCTGATGCGCCAATCGTTGACCACGAATGGAGTTGCGGACGCCGCGACCCAAGATGCCCTCATTAACTCCTTGCGCACCACCATGGAAAGCCCCTTTTTCCGTATGCCCATGGGCGGCGGTGGCGGCGGCGGTGGTCCATGGGGCGGCTCCTGGGGCGGAAGAGGCGGCCCCCAAGGGCAACGAGGCGGCGGCCAATAGGCGGAAGCTCCAGAGTCTTCTTGGCCTTCTTCGTCCCATAGGTCCTTGAAGTCCATTCCCCGCCCCCTTGATTTCGCACCCCCACCCAACAACAATTACCTCACCAACAACTAAACCTTGCCCAGCTACCCACCATCAAAGGAATTGTGAGTGTTCAGTGTGAGGCGATACGCGGGCGCGTCTCGAAAGCTCCGATGAGGCCCGAGTCCCCACGGGACGAGACGCTGCTTGTTCGCCGCGCTCAGGCGGGCGACGTAACGGCCTTTGAGGCGCTGTACCGCGCCCATCTAGGCCGAATCCACGCCCTGTGCCTGCGCATGACGGGCGACCGCGCCACCGCCGAAGACCTTACGCAGGAGGCATTTATACGTGCGTGGCAGCGGCTCGACTCGTTTCGCGGCGACAGCGCGTTCTACTCGTGGCTCTATCGTCTTGCCGTGAACGTGGTGTTGGGAGACTTCCGAGTGAAGAAGAGATTGGCTGAGCGCGTGGCGAACTCGGAGGATGTGTCGGACCTGCCGCTGGCGGCCTTAGACCGCCCCGCCGGATTGCGCATGGATTTGGAGCAGGCCATCGCGGCGCTACCGCCCGGAGCCCGCGAAATCTTCGTCCTTCACGACGTGGAAGGCTACAAGCACGAAGAGATCGCGGAGATAACGGGCTTGGCGACAGGCACTTCGAAAGCCCACCTGCATCGCGCGCGCCGTTTGCTCAGGGAGCAGCTTCAATGAATACAGACCGCGACCGGCTCCTCAACGAATTCCTGGACGGAACCCTTTCCGAGGACGAACGCCGTCGCGTCGAGGAAACCGTTTCGCGAGACCCTGCCGCCGCGCGTGAATTGGCCGAACTCCAACGCATCGCCACCTTGGCCCGTCAACTGCCGCTCTCCCTCGACCCCTCCCGAGACTTATGGCCCGACATCGCCGCGCGCCTGGAAACCATGCCGCGGATTCAACCGGTGCGTCGAAGGCCCTGGCGGACCGCATTGGTGGCAGCCATGCTAGCCGGCGCTTTTATTGGTGGAGTGCTCGCGGCCCGGATGTGGCCCGGCGAAGACGGGGGGACAGGTTTCGAGACGGCGGCAGCGCCCAAAGGAGGCGTGGTGTTCGCGGAGTTTCAGGCCGCCCGTTCGGAATACGCCCAAGCCCGCACAACGCTCTTGGCCTCTCTCGAAATGAATAGAGATTCCCTCTCTCCCGAGACGCGAGCCGTCATCGACGACAATCTCGCGGTTATCAACCAAGCGGTCGCGGATATTGAGCATGCACTCGCCAGCGATCCAAGCAACCGTAACCTGATGGAACTCCTTGTCGCCGCGTACGACGACGAGGTTGGACTCTTGCGCCAGGCCGTGGCATTGCCAAGAGAAATTTGATCGGAGAAGGCCCATGAACAAAACAACAGTCGCCCTCGTTGCCGCAATGCTGACGGCCTGTGCGGCATTCGCGCAAACCGAAATCAATGAGACCCGCCCCGCGGGTCCCAACGGCATCGTCGAGGTAAGCAATGTCAAAGGCACTGTGACCGTCACGGGGGTGGATGCGAGCGAAGTCAACGTCACGGGCACGCTCGGCAAAGGAAGCGAACGCCTTGACGTGACGGGTTCGGGGCCTCGAATCAGCGTCCTCGTGGTAATCCCCAAGGAGAGCAACGACGTCGACCCCACGAACCTTGAACTCGCAGTCCCGAGGGGCAGCTCGGTTGAAGTCGAATGCGTCAGCGGAACCATCAAAGTGTCCGGAGTCTCCGGCAGAGTGCGTCTCAATACCGTCAACGGCGGCATCACGGTTGCCGATGCCAAGGGCGAAGCCTATCTGAAGACGGTCAACGGTAACATCGCGCTGTCCGGCTCCCCAGCCGACGCTGAAGTGGAGACGGTGCGAGGGGCAATCGGCATAAAAGGCGTGACCAACCGCGTGAGTGCCGGGACTATCAATGGAACCGTCACCATTGAGGGCGAAGGCCTCAAGCGATTATCCGTGAAGACCGTTCGTGGCAACATCTCGTTCGCCGGAAGCGTGGCGGACGATGCATCCGTTGACATTACATCGCAACAAGGCGGCATCAAATTGAGCCTGCCCGAATCGACACCCGCTTCGTTCGACCTGTCTACGTTCACGGGCAACATCAGCAACAGCCTTGTCAGGGAAGCCCCGGCCAGCGCCGAGAAATCCGTTGTGGGACAGGCTCTGCAATTCACAATCGGCGCAGGCAGCGCATCGATCCGCGCGCGCGCATTCAACGGGACCATCGAGGTTTCAAAACGGTAATTCGGAGGGCGGACATTCCTGTCCGCCTCTTCGTCTTCTGCTCCCATCCGTCTACCCCGCTTAATATAGGACCGATGCGCCGGATCCGTCTGATCGGTCCTATCGCCCAGCAGGACTTTGCATCTTTCGAGCGCAAAACAAGAACAGAGGGCGGGTTCGAAAACCCGCCCTCCGAAATACAACCTTGGTATGGCGGCGGCGTTCTGCCACCGCGAGAATCACGCTACTTCGCAGCCGCACCTGCTTCGTCATGCCCCGTTACGGGCGCTCCCGCTGCGTCTGCCTTGGACCAGCTCTTGCCGATCGCGCGTTCAAGCGATGCATTTGCGATTGCGAAATCGCGCAAGGCCTGCACCAGGGCCGTCTCCGCGTTGGTGAGCGCAAGCTCGGCATCCAACGTGTCGCCCTGCGTTCCAACGCCTTCCTGGAACCGAAGCTCAGCGAGGCGCAACCCTTCTTCGGCTAGTTTGCGCGTGCCATTCTCGCTGGAAATCTTCGCCATCGAGTCTTTGATCTGAATCAAGGACTGAGTCACGTCCAATTCGATCAGGTGTTCGACGTCTTCGATCTGATGCTCCAAGCTGCTCAAACGGGCCTTTGCTTCGGCCACGTCGTACTTGCGCTTGCCGCCCTTGTAGATATCCTGCTGAATCCCCACGCCAAACGTCCAACCGTCGGGCGAAGAGGAACCGCCATTGTCTGTATTCTTCCACTCGATGTTCGCGCCCACTTGCGGCTTGAATTGGCCCCGTACGCGGGTCACGTCCTGCTTCGCAGCCTCGACTCCGCTTCTTAGCGCAAGGATTTCGGGCCGATGCTCGTTGGCATACTTCACGAGTCCGGAAAGCTCCGGCGTTGCGGGCTGCCAATCCAGCTTCGTCGCTAAGGTGACCGGCCTATTCTGCGGCACCGCGATAATGCGGCGGAGATTCGCCTGCGCAAGTTTTTGCACGTTGTGCGCCTCGACCAGCGTCGCCTTGCGGCTTCCCAACTCGGTGTCCGCGCGAAGCACTTCAAAACTACTGGTCATACCGACATCGAACATCTGCTGCGCATCGGAACGGTTGCGCTCGAATGTACGCACGCTTGCTTCCGCCACGCGCACCAGCGCCGCCGACGTTGCCGCGTCGTAGTAAGCCTTCTTGGCGTCGAACTCGAGTTCCGCCAGCGTCACTTCCTTTTGCCATTCTTGCGACTCCGCCAGGAACTTCGCCGCCTTGATTCCCGCGCGGATTTGGCCGCCCGCGTACAGCACCTGGTCAAGCGTGACCTTGTCCTCGCGGATGATGTCGGGTATTTCCATGGCTTTGGCCGTCAGCCGGTTCGTGATCACAGACTTGGCGACCAGATAGATAGCGCCGCGCAGCAGCAGCCCGCTGCCAATAATGCCGCCTTGCCCCTGTTGCTGGCCTCCAAACACGAAGTTGCTGCCGATCCCACCACCGCTGCCGCCGCTCATGCCGCTGAGCGCGCTCGATCCGGTGCGGATGTTCAACTCCGTATGCGCGAATCCCATCGACCCCGACAACTGGGGAAGCATGGCGGACCGCGCTTGCCCAATCCTGGCTTTCGATGCTTCGACATCATCCTGAGCGACAAACGCCTTCGCGTTCTGTGTCAACGCCATTTGGACACATGTTTCCGCGGTCAGATCCAGTGGGTCTCCCGCAGGCTCCTCGGGGATCTGGCTCTGGGCGTCAAGAAACTGGTCAATACTACCCAGGAATTCATTTATGCTCTCATATCCGTCCAGCGAACTTCCTCGGGAGTAGCCAGGCGACGTGGCGGGAGTACTTTCGGCCGCTTCAACTGCCGCGGGGGCCGGCGAGGCGGGAGCCGCTTGCGCTGGATCCTGAGCGAATACCGCACACGAACCCAGAGCGAAAAGCGCGATTGCAATACGTTTCATGGTAGGCCTCTGTTGAATATCGTTTCACCCCTTCTGGAGTGTACAATCATACGCCTCCCCCGAATCTCGTGCAAACGAATACGGCGCTGGCGCATGTGGCAAGCGGGGGGGGGAGGCATTGGGTATTATCATTGCGCTGAACAAAGCGGAGGAAGATCGATCATGAGTGCGCGAATCAAATTGACAGCGGTCGTGTGCTGTACATTGTGGCTCGTTGCTTCGGCCGTCGCGGCGACACGCGTTTTCAAAGGGGAAGACCTTCACGTTGACGGCGGAGCCCTTCAGAAGGGCAGCAACAAGTACACCCTGCGAGCCATTGAGGTTCCCGAGCTTGCGAAGCCTGGCCTCGCCAAGCCCGACATCATGGCCGCACTCAATCGCCTCGCGGACGCCGGAGCTTCCTGCGCCCTGATCGAACTCTCCGGCGTCAGCGAATCGGGCAGGTCCATCAGCGACGAAGGCAAACAAATCGTACGTACGCTGTGCGAAAGCGTCAACGGCCGCCACATGGGCGTCGTGTGCAGGGTCTTCGGCCCCAATGCCCCCGACACCGAGCGCTACCGGAAGCGCGTCGCCAAAGCCGCCGCGAAGGCGTTTCGCGACACCCGCCAAGTGCTCTTTCTCTTTGACGGCCCCCACAGCAAGGAAGCCGTCAGAATATTCCACCGGTACGCTCCCATGGTCGCGACGATCGCCCCGGAAGGCGGCGATATGATACTGGCCACCGCGCCCGTTCAGGTTCCCAAGAAACCGGTCGTGTTGCTGGGTGCGCTTCCCGAAGTGATGACAGAAGACGCGCATGTCATTTTGCCCGCCGGCGATGCAAGCTACGCCAGCCTCGACAAAGCCTGTGCCGATCCTCGGGAGTCTCAGCCGTGGACGCCCGACAACTCCAGCCTGACGGAGCAGGAGCGCGCCGAAGGTTGGATCGCCCTGTTCGACGGCAAGACTAAGAACGGATGGGTCGTGCTTGGCGACGAGAATGCCTGGGAAGTGCGCGACGGCGTGCTTCAGCGGATCGCGGCCGGTTCGCGCGGGCTCCGCTCAATCGAACGCTATGGCGATTTCGTGCTTCGCTGGGAATGGTGCCTGCCCGAGGGAGGCAACAACGGTGTTCACTTGCGCGCTCCGCGTGTTGCCCGCGCGTCCCGCATTGGCATTGAGTACCAGATGCTCGGCGACTTCGGAAAAGCGCCTGACAAAAACAGCACGGGGTCCATCTACGACGTCGTCCCGCCAACGGAAAACGCCGTCAAGCCCAATGGCGAATGGAACACGAGTGAAGTGACCCTCAGCGGCACGCACGTGAAGTACGTGTTGAACGGCGTCACGGTGCAAGACCTGGACATGAACGACAACGAAGACTTGCGCCCCAGGCTGCGCAAAGGCTTCATTGTGTTGACCGAGCACAGCAGCGTCGTAAAGTACCGGAGTATTCGCTTGAAGAAACTGTAGTCCCAACAACGAGGGGGCGTCATGGGGTTCTTGGCCTTGGCGGGAGTGGTTCTGGCCGCGGCGAGCAATAGCGCGGAGATCTCGGATTTTGCGACCTTCGAAGCCTCCCAGCTTCGCTGTGTCGTCGGAAACAATAAGCCTTGGGGCAAGCACAAGCCCGGGTACAACGGCGTCTTCGAACTCTGTACTCCCGGCGAAGCGGAATCCGCCTTCGTGCCGCTCTACGCGGGCGTTAACCTTGAACACTACTTCGACGCGCGTCCGCGTCCTCAAGACGACGCCGTGTTCTTTGAGCCCCGTCACTTTCCCATGGAGCTCTATCGCGTCGGCGAACACGCGGTCGAACTTCACCAAGACCCGACGCCCTTCTACGGCGTGGAAAGCTGGACCCGCTTCTCCGTCAGCGAGCCGTATTACCTGAACGTCGATATCCGTATCGTGCCACGCCGGGCCGTGTTTCAAGGCGGGTTCATGGGCGTGTTCTGGGCGTCGTACATCAACGCCCCCGACAACAAGAGCATGTACTTCTTGGGGCCGGGCAGCAATCTCAAGGCCCCTCAATGGCTGCAATTCTGTGCCCAGGAGCACGGTCGCGACAGCACGGTGCGCTTCGAAGGCGACACCATGAACCTGGAACTCTCCAAGGAGTCATCGACGCTCTTTAGTAGCATGTCGCCCTTGCGCTATTCGCAGCCGTTCTTCTATGGCCGCGTGCGCGACAAGGTCATCATCTACATATTTCAGCCAAGTCCGTACCTGCGTTTTGCCCATTCCCCCAGCGGGGGCGGCAAGACGGACAAAGGCGACGATACCAACCCCGCGTGGGATTTTCAGATGCTCATCCCGAACTACGAAGTAAACAAGGACTACCATCTGAACCTTCGCGTCGTGTACAAGGAATGGAATGGCCGCGAAGACGTGTTGGAGGAAGTCCGGAAGTATCAATCCGCGAACGAAAACTAGACAGCAGCGCCCGGTCTTCGCGCCGGGCGTCTTCGGCATAACACGAAGAGGCGGGTTGGAAAACCCGCCCTCCGTGCCGGGCGTCTTCGCTCAGCAAAATGGAACACGACATCAACGCCCATATCCGAACGTCACACCTCAAATCTATGCGGCGCCTGTTGCTCGCCTGGTACCGCGCCGAGGCGCGCGATCTTCCGTGGCGCCGCACCAGGGACCCCTATGCGGTCTGGCTCTCGGAGGTCATACTGCAACAGACTCGCGTCGACCAGGGCATTCCCTACTTCGAGCGGTTTCTACGCGCCTTTCCTACTGTGCAGGACCTCGCATCCGCATCGGAGGACGAGGTCCTCAAGCTGTGGGAAGGTCTCGGCTACTATTCGCGCGCGCGCAACCTGCATCGAGCCGCCCGCATTGTCGCCAACGAGAGAAACGGCGCGTTTCCGGATTCCGCGGCGGAGCTTGAAAAACTCCCAGGAATCGGACGATACACTGCCGGGGCCATCGCCAGCATTGCCTTCGGCGAACGCGCACCCATTGTCGATGGCAATGTCGTTCGCGTGCTGTCGCGCCTCTTCGACATCACCGAATCCACGGACAAGACGGATACACGGGCTCGCCTGTGGGCCTTGGCGGCAGAGTTGGTGCCCGAAGACGCGCCAGGCGATTTTAACCAGGCGCTGATGGAGTTGGGCGCGCGTGTGTGTACCCCCAAGAATCCGAATTGCTCATCCTGTCCGGTGCGATTGCGCTGTGAGGCGCGGCTGCTGGAGGTGCAGGAAGAGCGGCCCGTGCGAAACGCAAAGAAGAAGGTTCCACACCACGAGTGTGTCGTCGCGGTCGTGAAACGCAACGGTCGCTACCTAATCGGAAAACGTCCTTCGAGCGGGTTGTTGGGAGGGTTGTGGGAATTTCCTGGCGGAAAAGTGGCCTCGAAAGAATCCCACCAGAAGGCCCTTGTGCGCTTCATGTTCGAAACCCTGGATGTTCACGTGCAAGCAGGGGGATTGATTGCGTGCGTCAATCACGCCTACTCCCATTTCCGTGTAACGCTGAACGTGTATCGCTGCGAATTGCTGGAAGGAACCCCGTCGTCTCAGGCGTATACGGAAATCAAATGGGCGCCGCGCGCGCACTTCGACCGCTACGCATTTCCGAAAGCGAACCTGAAGTTCCTGCCGCTACTATGAACTCGTACTTGCGCCTGACGATTCCGCGGACAGCTTGCGCAACTCCGATTTCAGAATCTTCCCCGTGGGGCCCATGGGGAGCGTATCGACGATCTCCACGTGGCGCGGATACTTGTACGACGCCATTTCTTTCTTGGACCACGCGATGATTTCGCTTGGCGTGACCTTCGTCCCGTTCGCGAGGATGACGTATGCCTTTACCTCTTCGCCGTACTCTTCGTGCGGGACGCCAACGACCGCGGCCAGCGAAATGGCGGGATGCATCATCAGCACTTCTTCGATCTCGCGGGGATACACATTGAACCCGCCTCGTATGATCATGTCTTTCGAACGATCGACGATGTAGTAATAGCCGTCTTCGTCCTTGTATCCGATGTCCCCGCTGTGAAACCACCCCCCGCGAAACGCTTCATCGTTGGCCTCATCATGCCGGTAATACCCCTTCATGATGTTGTGGCCCCGAATCACTATCTCGCCCCGCTCTCCGGTTTTCTGCTCCCGCATTGCGTCGTCGACTATCATCATTTCGACGCCCCACACGGGCAGCCCTACCGACCCGGGTTTGCGCGGCTTGTCGGGCCGGTTGAAGCTCGCCACCGGAGAGGTCTCCGAAAGCCCGTAGCCCTCCAGTATCTTCGCGCCGAACTTCTCGTCGAACTTCCGCAGAACTTCCACGGGCAAGGCCGCGGCGCCCGAACTGCACAGCCGCAACGTCTGCGAAATCTTCTTCAGGTCGAAGGCGTCCAGTTCCGGATGATTCAAGAGCTCCCAATACATCGTCGGAACGCCTGCGAACACCGTGATGCCGTCGTTCTGAAAGGACTTCAGCACCTCATCCGCATCGAAGCGCGGCAGCAGCACCAACGTCGCGCCCGACAAGAACCCCGCGTGCATCTGACACGTGTATCCAAAGGAATGGAACAAGGGTAGTACCACGAGAATTTTCTCGTCCTTGCCGAAGTTGCTCATGTCGCGCAAGGTCCAACAATTCACCACGATGTTGAAATGCGAAAGCTCCGCTCCCTTGGGGCGGCCTGTCGTTCCCGATGTGTAGATGATCGTGCACGTGTCGTCCGGCCGTGTGGGCACAGTCTCGAACGTCACGGGGTGCGGCCCCATCAATTCCATCAACGTCGGCACGCCCGGAATCGGCGATGCGGCCCCGGGGGTCCATGGAACGATCCAAAAGTGATCGCAGGTCTGTGCTTCCTTGAAGCCCTCGTACCCCTCTTCCGCAATGCGCAAATGCTCCGTGCCCTCGAAGCAAATGTATCCTACTGCTTCCGAATCCGAGAGGTGGTAGGCAATCTCGCGCCGCTTCAACAATACGTTCAACGGCACGACGACGGCGCCTGCCTTCAAGATGCCGTACACGATGATCGGAAAGTACGGCAGGTTGGGGCACGATACGGCAATCTTGTCCCCTTTGCGGACTCCCGCCGCAACGAGACCATGCGCGACTTGGTTGGCCATTTCGTTGATCTGGCGGTACGTAAACCGATATTGACGAAATAGGATCGCCGTCTTTTCCGGCTGCTCCCGCGCGGTGTTTTCCAACAAAATGGATAGATTCAGCATCGTAAGATTGCGCCTCCCTGCACCCGTATAGAGCCTGACCCGATGAATGTGCTTCGCCCGGCTTCCCGGGCCCCAAAGTTCGTGTTGACTTCAAGTTGCTCGTCAGACGCGCGCGGCATTCCCTGTCTGTTTTCGCAGTTCGGCCTTCAGTATCTTTCCCGAGGGGCCCATGGGCAGGGTCTTCACCATCTCCACCGACCGCGGGTACTTGTAGGCCGCCATTTGCGTCTTGCTCCACTCGATGATCTCGCGAGGCGTCGTCTTCGACCCCACTTGAGGAATGACATAGGCCTTGATTTCTTCGCCGTATTCCTCGTGGGGGACGCCCACGACCGCCGCCAGCGAGATCTCGGGGTGCATCATCAGCACTTCTTCGATCTCGCGCGGGTACACGTTGAACCCACCCCGAATGATCATGTCCTTGATGCGATCGACTATAAAGAAGTATCCGTCTTTGTCCTTGTACCCAACGTCACCCGTATGAAACCAGCCGCCTTGGAATACTTCGTCATTTGCCTGGTCGCGCTTGTAATAGCCCTTCATGACGTTGTGCCCGCGAATGACGATTTCGCCCGGTTGGCCTACCGGAAGCTCATTCATGTCATGATCCACAACCATCATTTCGACGCCCCACACCGGCACTCCGATCGAGCCAATCTTCTGAGGCATGTCCACCCTGTTGAAACTCGCCGTCGGCGACGTCTCCGAGAGGCCGTATCCCTCAAGAATCTTGATGTTGAACTTCTCCTGGAACTCAGTCATCACGTCAACGGGCATCGCCGCGCCGCCCGATACGCCCAGACGCAGGCTCCGGGCAATCTTCTCAATGTCGAACTTGTTAAATTCCGGATAATTCAAGAGATCCCAATACATCGTCGGTACACCCGCAAACAGCGTTACACCCTCATCCTGAAAGATGCGAAGGACCTCTTCGGCATCGAAACGAGGCAACAGGATCATCGTCGCCCCGCCGAGCACGCACGTGTTCAACAACGCGGAGAGTCCGAACGAATGAAAAAGCGGAAGCACGGCCAGTGTGATATCGTCCGGGCGCCCATGGATCAGGTCGCGCGAAACCATGCAGTTGAGGAGCATGTTCGAGTTCGTGAGCTCCGCCCCCTTGGGCCTGCCGGTCGTCCCCGACGTGTAGATGATCAAGCACGTGTCGTCCGGACGGCACTGCACCGTATCAAACGTCGTCGGTTGGTCGCGCATCATGTCCCACAACGTCGGCACGCCGGGCAACGGCGATTCGCCCATCGGGACCAGAGGAATAGTCCACATGTGTTCACACGTCCCGCAATCCTGAAACCCTTCGTATCCATATTGTGACATCGGCAATTCCGGCGGCCCTTCAAAGCAAATGTACGCAATGGAGTCAGAGTCGCTCAGGTGATAGGCAATTTCGCGGGGCCGCAACAACACGTTCAAGGGGACGACGACCGCCCCTGCCTTGAGAATGCCAAAGTACACAATGGGGAAGTAGGGAAGATTTGGGCAGGTTAACGCTACCTTGTCACCCTTTCGTACTCCGGCATTTCGCAGCCCGTTGGCCACCTGATTGGCCATATCGTTGAGCTGAGTGTACGTGAACCGAAAACCACGGAAGACCATGGCTGTATGGTCCGGACGTTCGCGGGCGCTGTTCTCCAGGATCACCGCCAGGTTGAGCATAGGTCTCCACTCCCGTTATCCATGTTGCATGGACACTTCGCCACCGGAACCTGCTTGCAGCAATTCGATTACCAGCCCTTCATCCTTAGCGGAGAGTAGGGCTCTTGTCAAGAAGTTTCTTGAACGCGGGACCCCTGTCAGTGCGGGGCCGATATGCGGCCTGGCCTTACTCGTAGCGCAGGGCCTCGACGGGATCCACGCTGGATGCCTTCAACGCAGGATATGCTCCGAAGAACACCCCGACGGCCATGCTGAAAAAGAACGCCAAAAGGATCGACCAGTTGGATACGAACACGGGAAACATGGGGTACGCGGTCCGCAGAACGAAGCTGCCCCCGTAGGCCAACGCGATTCCGATTGACCCGCCGATCGAACTTAACGTCACCGACTCGATCGCGAACTGCAGCGCTATATCTTTCTGAGTCGCGCCCACGGCCTTCCGAACGCCCACCTCGCGCGTCCGCTCGCGCACCGAAACCAACATGATGTTCATGATCCCGATTCCGCCCACCAGCAGCGAGATCGACGCAATGCCCGCGAGCATCACCTTCATCGCCGTGAAGATCTTGCCGAAGGTGGCCAGGATCGAGGTCTGATCGGTTATCGTGAAGTCTTCTACATAGTCGTGCGCCGCCGTCAGAATCTCTCTTGCCGACTTCGTCGCCACCTTTACGTCTTCGGGGCTCCCCGCGCGCACCACAATCTGAAACAGGCGGTCTTCTCCGCCGTAGAACAACTGCTGCCCGCTCTTCAACGGGATGACCACCAAGTCGTCGATGTTGATCCCCAACGTGACGCCGCGCTTCTCGAGAATCCCGACCACCGTATGTCCGGAGCGATTGATCGAAACTTTCTCGTTCAGGGGATTCTTGTCGCCGAAAAGCTCTTCCTTGACCTTCGTCCCCAAGATGCAGACCTTGTTGTTCTTTTCCAAGTCCTGCTGCTGGATGAATCGCCCCACCGTCACATGCAGATTTCGGGCAATCTCAAAGGCGGGTGTGACGCCAAGGATCATCGTGTTGCGCCGCCGTTCCTTGTACTGCACCGCGCCTGACCCCAGCACAACTGGCGAGACGGCCTTCATGCCGGCGCCGCGACGGTCAAGCTCCTTGGCATTCTCGTACGAGAGTTTGCGGAAACTCCCGGCGATAACCGGCATCATTCCGGAGGTTTCCTGCTTGCCGGGAGTGATGATCAGGATATTGCTGCCCATGCCCGAGAATTCCTTCTCGACATAGGTCTGCGCAGCTTCGCCAAGCGTGATCAACATGATCACCGACATCACGCCGATGATCACGCCAAGCATCGTCAGGGTCGATCGCACCTTATTCTGCGCGATCGAATCCAATGCGACGCGCATGTATTCGAGCGGACTCATTGCGTGTCCAGGCTATCCACCACCTTCACGCGAACGCCGTCCGCCAAATCGGCCAGCGACACCGACGTGATGAGCATATCGCCTTCATTCAGGCCCTCGGTTATCTCGACTGTGTTCCAGTTTCCCAGACCCGTCTTGATATCGCGGCGGCGCGCTCGGCCACCATCGACGACATAGGCCGACTCGCCGCGGATGAGCGATTCCGTAGGTGCGAACAGCACGTTTTCCTTCTCGCTGATCAGAATGACGACATCCGCCGACATGCCCGGCAAGAACTTCTCCACACTGTCCTCGACCTTGATGCGAATATTCAGCGTCCGGCTCAAATCCGGATTCATCGTCACGACCGGTGAGATAAACTCGACTACGCCCACGAAGTCAATGTCGCGGTACGCATCCAAATTGATTCGCGCCTTCTGGCCTAGTTTGATCTCGGCTGCATTTGCTTCGTCAAATGGCGCTTCCACATAGCTGTCGTTCGGCTCCACAAGCTGAAGCAACGGCATACCCATCGTCACGGCCTCGCCCTTGTCGCGCAGGATTTTGGCGATAACGCCGCCAAACGGGGCTTTGACCAGGGTATTGTCGCGCGCGGCCTTCGCTACCTGTATGGCCGCCTCCAACTGCTCGATATTCGCCTCGGCCATCTTGATTTCTTCTTGGCGGACCAGGTTTTCGCCTTGGCTCGCCTTCGCTGCGGAAGCTGTTTCCGTGGACACCTTGAGCGCGAGGGACGCCTTGTCGAGGTCGCCTTTCGAGATGGCGCCGCGTTCGCTCAATGCCTTGATTCGCTCGAAGTCCACCTTCGCTTGCTGAAGCTGCGCGGCGGTCTGGCCCACTTGGGTTCCCGAGACGCGCTCGTAGATCCCCGCCGCCATCTTCGCCTGTTCAAGACGCGACTGGCCGACGCGAAGGTTTGCCTCCGCCAGTCTCACCTGGGCATCCAACTCGGCGCGATTCATCTCGACGAGCAGTTCGCCCTCCTCGACGCGGTCGCCTTCCGCGTGGGGCACATTGACTACCGTCCCCATCGAACTGGAGGCCACCATCGAATCGAGGCGCGGCATCACCGTGCCCGACGCAATGGCCGTGGCCGTCTGCTCGACCCGTCCCTTTCCAAGTGCGATTGCCGTTACTTCCACGACCGGCTCGCGCGTCAGCATGTACACCACCGGCGCTGCCAATACGCCGAGGATAATCAGCCAACCGACTACTTGTGGTCCCACTCGCCTTTGTTTCGCCATTCGTCTTTCACCAGATTGCCGTCACGAAAGCTCATGATGCGAACGGCGTGCTCCGCCACATCGCGTTCATGAGTCACCATGACGATTGTGTTGCCTTGTTCGTGCAATTCGTTGAACAGCGCGAGAATGCTCTCGCCGCTTTGAGAATCCAGGTTTCCGGTCGGCTCATCCGCAAATAGAATAGACGGCTTGTTCACCAAGGCCCGCGCGATCGCAACGCGCTGACGTTGACCGCCCGACAATTCATTCGGCTTGTGATACATCCGGTCCGTCAGTCCGACCGCCTCCAATGCCTGCTTGGCGCGTTCGGCGCGGTCTTTTCGCGATACGCCATCGTAGAGCAAGGGCAATTCGACATTCGCCAGCGCCGTTGTCCGGGCCAGCAAATTGAAGTTCTGAAAGATGAAGCCGATCTCGTGGTTCCGCAATTGCGCCAGCCGGCTCTCCGGAAGAGCCGCCACCGAAACCCCGTCAAGCCAATAGTCTCCCGACGTTTGACGGGAAAGGCACCCCAGAATATCCATCAAGGTCGTTTTGCCGGAACCGGATGGCCCCATCACCGCCACAAACGACCCTCTCTGGATCTCGAAGGTCGCTCCTCGCAAGGCATGCACCACCGTCTCTCCCATAACAAATTGCTTGGTGAGTTCCTTGACTTCGATGAGGGCTTTTGACTCTTGGGGACTGCTCATTGCATGGGCTTGTCTTGCGTGCGGATGCCTTTTCTACTCTTCCTTACAGTACTTTGCAACGTCAATGCTTCCCCTCAGGCGCGTGCCGCCCTTCACAGGACGAGAAGCTGCGCAACGTCTTCACCATGGGCTCATTTTTGAAAAGGCGGGGCCGCTGACGCCAACGAGTTGACATTCAATACTTGCACGCCAACGCGGGAATATACCTCTATCCGCGCACCGGACGCAATTGCTCCACTTAGACTCGCGCGGAGTGGTACCGGTTTTGGCCTGTACGGACTTGAATCCGGCCATGTCCCAAGGGTGAACTTGGACGCGAATGTTACTCTTCCGGCGGCGCGGGCGGTCTGATGCTCCGGATAAACCCTATTGGCGGCTCTGCCGCGGGAGTCTCTATATCGACCCCAAGGCGCTGCATCAGCGTACCCTCAGCCAACTCCAGGTCGGTCAACGCTTTCTCAAAGTCGATGATCGACTGTACTTCCTGGACCTGCGCGTTCGCCAAGTCTTCCTGTACCCGCAGTACTTCGAAGCTCGTGGTTACCCCAAGCTTCAGCCGCTTCTCCTCGGCTTCCACGTTCGTTTCCTGAAGCGCCCGCGCTTGGCGGCTGCTCTCGACAAGAATCCGGCTCGTGCCGGTATTGCGCACCGCGCCCCGCACGTTGAGCGTCAAATCCGCCATCGTCTTCTTGAGGCGCTCCTCGGCCTGGCGCTTGCTCTGATTGGCTTTCTCATAGGCGCCGCGCCCACTCCGGTTCGTAATCGGCACCGAACCCGTCAGCGACAGACTGTAGCTGTTGTCGTCGCGTTCCGTCACGCCTTTGAAGACCGTCTTGGCCTCCGCGCCTCGCGCTCCCTGGAATACGCTCCCCGCGATGTCCAACTGAGGCAACATGTCATTGGCCGCGCGCAACCGCTCGATGGTCGCACTGTCTATCTCAAGACTCGCCGACTTCATCTCGGGGCGGTTCTCCAAAGCGGTCTTGATGCTCACCGACTCGTCGAGATCCAGTTCTTCCGGTTGCGGACGGTCCGTGGGCATGATCTGCAAGGCCGAAAAATTGGTGTCGTCACGCATTTCCATCAGCAACTTCAACCGGTCTTCCGACGCAAGCACCTGGGCGCGAGCCGATATCACGTCGCCCGTGCGCTGGGCAACGCTCGCCTTGGCCTGCACCACTTCCAACGCCGCGCCCGTGCCAATCTCAAGCCTGCGCTGATTTACCTCAAGCAACCGCTCCGCATTCGCAAGAGACTGCTGCCGCACGCGCAACTGCTCGTGAGCGCCAACCAAGTCCCAATACGCCTTGACGACTTCCGAAGTCGTCGTCATGACTTGTTGTTCAAATTGCGTCTCGGCGATCTTCCGGCTGTTCTTCGCGATGCGAATACGCGCAAGGTTCGCCTTCTTGCCGCGTCCCTTCAACAACGGTTGCGTCACCGAAAGCGTCAAACCGCCGCTGTACTCCGAGACGAAGCTGTTGTAGGTCGATTGCTCGTCCGAAATCTCGAACTTCACTTCGTACTGCGTACCCCAAGGGATCTTGCCCTGCAACGTCGCCTGGGTCTGATCCATATCGTTCTCGATAACAGTCGATGTGTCGCTCCCGCCCGTGAACCGGCTAATTCCTTGCTTGAACAGACTGCCGATGGTGCTCAGTATCCTTATCCCCGAGACAAGACCGCTCAGATTGCTGTTGCTGCTGTTGCCAAGTCCAAGGCCAAGATTGCCCAGACCGCTAAATCCGCTGCTTCCACCGAGGCCGCTCAACAATCCGCTGCCGCCACCAAGCCCGCTCAGCAATCCGCTGCCGCCACCCAAACCACCCAATCCGCCCGTGAAGCTCTGGAACTGAGAAGATGCCGTATTCCCCGAATGCGAAGTCGACGTTACGGACTTCAGAATCGGATCGAACTCACCCTTGGCCGCCAAGATATCCCCGTCAGCCTTCAGCGCTTCGTAGGAGGTAACGATGATGTCGCGGTTCGACTTCAATG
>JBAZRU010000034.1:0-19266 GCA_041662805.1 Candidatus Hydrogenedentales bacterium
GCCCGCCGCAACAGAATATCCGTGGGCTGCTGATACCCGATGTGAACCGCCACATCGTTGGGGCCATACGTGTCCTTCGGATGATCGCCGCGAAATCCTGCGTTCCACGCTGCCGACTTGAATAGCTTCCCAATATCGGTTTGCTCCACCTCGAAGGGGAAGATGTGGCCCATGCTGTACATGTACAACGCGCCGCCTTTCGCGCGCGCCTCCCGCACCCATGCGCCCGCCTTGTCCAGTTTTGCTCGTTCCTCGGCCTCGACACGCCGCAGCATGCGCGTGATTTCGTCTACGTAGCGCCCGCCAATGACGCCCGCCGCGACCGGCGGCACTTGGATGGTATCGTGAAAAGCGATGTCGCCGTTCTTGTACTGCACAATGCGCGCGTTGCCGCCATAGCCACCGATGCTCTCGTAGAGCACCGGCGTCTTGCCGAGTCGCGTCAACGCCGCGATCAACTCGCCCGTGAATATCCACGCATCCGCGGCGTAGGCCAACCGCGGCGATACGCCTGCCCGATCCGCGTACCCCGGAAAACAGGCCGTCTCGCCTGCGCCCGGCTCACCCCCGAAGACAATGGCCCCGGCAGGGATCGCCGTCGCGTCGCCGGGCATTGCGAAGTGAAGCACCACGTCGTTGGGTTGCACGGCGCCATCGCCCAGCGACCGGATCATCATGAACCCGCCTGCGCGCCCACTTACCTCGCTGACGAGCCCCGGGTCGCCCGAGGCCAACAGTCGCCCGCCTTCGGCGAGCTTCTTGGCAGCCGCTTCCGCCACGGGAATCATCGCCGGGATGTCCGCGCGGCACGAATCCATCAATTGAACCGTGCGCGCCAAATAGGACGTGTCATTTCCCGCCGCCGCCACAACCAGCGCCATTACCACCGTAGATACCACGTTAGCGTCTCCTTGCAGTTGCTGTCCGTCAACCGGCACAGGCCACAACACTAATCGACTGGCAGCACCGTCCTCAATTCGTCCACATACAAACCGATCGTGTCGAACGGTATTTTCTCAAATCCCTTGATTCGCTCGAACACCGGGGCACCGTCGCGCAACTGGAAGTTCTTGCTCGCCGCGTCCACGAACCCCGGATCCTCCTGAGTCACCCAATTGTTCGATAGCCCCCAATTCCCCGTGGCGACGTCGTCGCACCGGTAGATTAAGTTGCGCGATACGCGGTTAATCCGCATTTTTGACCCCTGCTCCATCAGCCCCTGCAATTCGGGATAGCGCTCGCTGTAGGGCGGCTTCGTAATGTCCACTTCCTCCAGCAACCGCGCATGCCACAAGTCGCCCGCCAGCCACTCGTTCCAATACTTGTCGTCCCACGGCGCATGCCCGACTGCTCGCTTGCACTCGACGAACACGTTGTTCTCCACGACGTTGTCGTGGCCGCCGTGAATGAACACCGCCCCAAACGACCCGCCTGCCGCGCGGTAGAACACGTTGCCGATTACCTTCTGCCCGCCGGTGCCGTCGTCGAAATACACCGCGCAACTTCCGTGATTCATCGCGCTGCCCGTGTCGTGCCAGTAGTTGTGTCGAATCACGTTGCCGCGTTCCGACGGGTTGCGTCCCATATAGAAGGCCCCGCAATCGTCGCTCTCCAGTCCCGAGTTATAGATCTCATTCAACTCGATCACATGCTCGTTCCCCCCCATGCCAATTGCCTGGTGCGGCGTGTCGTGGATCAGATTGTGCGCGATGCGCACGCCCACGCCCGCCATGTGAACGGGAAACGCGTGCGTCCGCCGCCGGCGCGAGACTTGGTAGATGTGATTGTTGAGCGCCTCGTGCCCGCACGGCGTCAACGTCTTGCGGTCGCCTCCGCTCAGGCTCACGCCCGCGGTGCCCAGGTCGAACAGGTCGCACGCCACGATTTGATGCTTCTCGCCGCCGTCCACCGAAATCCCGTCAAAGCCCAGGTTTTTCAGCGTACACGCCGCGATGCGATTCTCGCGGCCCCCTGAGACTTCGATGCCACGCTGGCAGCTTGTCTCCAGCGTGATACCCTGCAACGTAACATGCGAAACGTCCTTCATCGTGATCATAGGCGTCGTGAGCGTCGACAGCACCACGCGTGATTCGGCCACAGGCTTCGGCGGCCAGAAATACAGCCGCGCATTCTCGCGGTCGATGTAGTACTCGCCGGGCTGGTCGAGTTCTTCCAACAGATTCAGTGCGCAAAAACGCCGAGGCGCGGGATTGCCGCCGCCGATGCCATACACGTGGTTTTTGCCAAGTGTGATCTGCCGCTTATCCGTATCGATCGAGGCGGTCTTGATGGTCTCGCTCGACCAATCGAAGCACCAGTACCCCTGCAACCACACGCCCGGCGCATTCTTCCAGCGCGCGGGCCGGTCGCCCTCGTATTCGAAAATGCCTGGTTTGTCGGACTCCACGTTCCGCCACGGAGCGGGTCCGCTCTCGACCACACGCGCGACGTGCGCCCAATCCTCGTTTGGCCACCGCGCCAGCGTCATGCGCGCATCGTCGAAGAACAACTCCGGCACCACCGGCGGCTCGACAAAGCTATCCGGCATCTCGCCGAGAGTAGTCACGCCCAATGCCTTCAGATCGGCGCACAACGTCGTGGTCCGCGCGGAGGGATCCATCCGTTCCTGCATTGCCGCATCCGTCACGGAGCCAAACGCTTCCGCAGGAATCGCCGCGCCACCAGTGATCCGCACGGCTTCGCCCTGGATGGCCCGGTACACTACAGGCCGCTCCGGTTCGCCGCTGTCCTCCGCGGCCAACGCAACGCTTTCGGTCAGCCGGTATTCTCCAGCGTGCAGCCATACAGTCACGCCGCCCTCGGGCAGCGTACCGCCTTGTTTCAACGCGCGTATTGCATCCCGCGCCCGCGACAACGTCGCAAACGGCGCATCTGCCGTCCCCCCATTGGAGTCGTTGCCTAGCGGTGAAACGTGAAACTCTGCACCCCACGCCCCGCACACACCTACCAGCACCGCGGCAATTATCGATCGCATTGCACTCCCCTTGTCGTTATGGCCCGGCCGATTCTTCGACAAATAGCCTACGCGCTGCCTCGCTTGAATCAACCGGGGGTGTCTTCTGTTCTCCCTTCGCCCTTAGGTCCCATCTCTCCAGGTCCTTGTGATAGGCTCTCTCCGTCACCGCAACACGGAGCGCCAACAGGGAGGACCCACTTTGGAATTCTTCTTCGAGGTTCACACTGGCCTGCCCCGGGAAGGTCCCGGCAGCTGCGCCTCTACCCGCAAGGCCTTCTCCCTCATGCAAGAGTTGCCACACCATGCAACGATGCTGGACGTCGGTTGTGGTCCAGGCATGCAGAGTCTGGAACTGGCCTTGCTCACGCAGGGCTCGATCATCGCGGTGGATACGCATCAACCCTATCTGGATGAGCTGGATCGCAGGGCCCTGACAAGCGGCCTTTCCAGCCGAATAGAAACTCGAAACAGGTCCATGTTCGAGCTGGACTTTCCGGATGCAACGTTCGACGCGATTTGGTCCGAAGGCGCCATCTACTTCATGGGCTTTGAAAACGGCCTGCGATCATGGCGGCGCCTGCTGAAGCCTCGGGGATACATCGCCGTCTCAGAGGCTACCTGGCTTCGTCCCGACCCGCCTGAAGCGGCGCGCGCTTTCTGGGACGCGGCCTATCCGGCCATGACCGATATTGAGACGAATCTCGCCCTATTGCGCGCCGCGGGCTACGAAGACGTGGGACACTTCGCGCTCCCCGCTTCTGACTGGTGGACCGACTACTACACGCCTATCGAGGCACGTATCGTCCATCTGCGCGAGAAATACCGGAATGTGCCGGATGCCCTTCGTGTCATCGACGAGGAGCAAAAGGAAATCGACCTGTTCCGCGAGTTCTCGGATTGGTATGGATACGTGTTCTACGTTATGAGGGCTTCTTCATCATCTTGAGGTGTACTTCAGCGGCTTTTCCTTGCGGCGGTACGTTGAGCACCGTCTTGTCGTCAAGGTCAAATTCCGACGACGTTGTAGGTCCGCCCGAGAGTTCCCATGCGCTAATCGATTCCCGTTCGGGCATGAAGATGCGCGTCGATGCCGAAATCCTGGGGTCCTCCGTCCACACAAACACAAATACGCCTGTGTCCGGGTCCTTCGAGTAGGAAGTCAGTGTGCCCGACACGGACAACGGGATCGCGCGGTGCAACGCCGCGAGAAATGGCGCGTCTTTGACTTCCCGCCCATAGTCCCAATACGTGTCGCTGAACAAGTGTCTCTCAAACTCGCGCGCCGTGAACTCCGCCGTTGGCACGATATCGGGACCCGCGCCGCCGTACGCGCCCCATTCGCCGATCAACACCGGCATCCCAAGCCGCTTGCCCGATTCCGCGTGCCGCTCGAAAATCAGCTTGACGCGGTCGTTCGATGCGTTCGCCAAATCCGGTGTATCCACCACGATGTCGTACCCGTGCGGCGCGTAGGCCTGCAACGGATCGCGCTGACCATCCGGTCCTACGAGCGGTTCAATCCCCGTGCGAATACCCATGTTGCAGGCCATGAGCGTCTCCAGAAACAGGATGTGATTCTTGTCCACTTCCCGGATCGCATTCGCGACGCGCTGGTACATCGGCACGACGTGGGCGCGTTCAAACGCCTGCACGGCCTCCTGCGGCGCATCCACGACCTTTGTGTAGATGTCGATGTCTTTCAGGCGCGTCATCAACTCGCTGCGGCCTTTTGGGTCCAGCCACATAGCCCCGGTCGTCGCGAGATCCGGCGTGGTGCCGTCCTTCGCCGCTATGGCTCCCGCGAATGCCGAAAGCATGAGCATTTGCAGGCCGGGAATCCCGCTCCCCTCATTCGGCTCGTTAAATAAGTCGTAGCCGATGACCGTCGAATCATTGGCATACCGCTTTGCGACATGCTGCCAAGCCAGCGCAAACCGATCCTGTATGCCCACGCCGTCCGGACCCGGCTTGTTCGCCCAGTAATTATCGAACGACTTCTTCACCGCTTCGCTGAGCTGGTACGAGTCGCTCCACACTGCGCCCGTTGCATGAGGCAAGCCTTCGTCCAGGGTCGCCCATGCTGGTGCGCCATCGCTGTACTTCACGCTGAATAGGTCCTGGTGCATATCGAGGAAGACGTAGATCCCGTTCTGACGGGCCCACTCGATGCGCTGGTCCACCTTCTTCAGGTATTCCTCGTCGTACTTCCCGGGCTCCGGCTCCAACCCATCCCAGATGATCCCCAAGCGGATGCAGTTCATGCCCCAGCGCCGCATCTGCGCAAATTCCTCGGGGCCGTGCCAGCTCTGATAATTCTCTTTCGGGTCTTTGCTAATCACCGCCATCCCGTGCAGGAGAAGCTGACGGCCCTGCGGATCTAGAAAGGCGCTGTCCTTCACCGATACAAATGTCTGCGCGGCATCCGCGTCCCCCGCGGGACTGGGTACGACCTCAGTTGGTGCAGTCGCGACAGAGGGAGGAGACGGCGGTTGCGTGGAACTGGTTTCCGGCCCTTTGCCGCACCCTAGACTCACCGCCAACACAACGATGACGAAACTCACTTTCGATGCTCTCACAGCTCTTCCCTTCTCACATTGGGCATGCGAAGACTTTCCCAAGAGGATAACACCTCGGCCTCAGTGCATCTCCACCTTCATCACTTGCGATTCGGTTCATGCCAGCTCGAATCGCAAGGTATGCCGAAACGGCGTGTACCCCGTCACGTAGACGCTCGGACCCGGAAGTTTGGCTTGCGCGCCGCGCACGTGCACGTACGAGTGTTCGTGATGGCCAGGGCCAAAGCGAATACCGTCCGAGCCCACGCGGTACTCGCCCATGCCCTCGTTCAGCAGAAAGGACTCGCTCGCGCCGGGAATCGCTGTTACCCCTGAAAGCGCGCCGCCTTCCCGAAGATTGATCTCGACAGCCAAGGGGACGCCATCGGTTCCATCTGCTTGGATTGAGATTTCGATCCCCTGAGAAGTCTCCCGTATGTGCCCCTCGTAGAGTAAGTGGCAGACCTCGCTGGTATCGCGGCGAGGCCTGAGTCGTCCATATTCTGTGCCCGCCACGGGCAATAACGCCGGGTCCGTGAGAGGCTGAAAATACACGCCTTGCAGCTCTTGCGTAAAATGGAATCCATCCTCACGCTTCTCGAAGGTGGCAGGAATGAACTGCCCCTTTCCGAAGAACGAACTGGCAAAACGAACGGCATTGACCACGGCTTCGCCCCTGCGTAGCGCTATCCATCGGCTGTTGTCCTTGTGCATGATCGTCACGCTGGTCTTTCCACGACGGATTCGGGTAATCCCGGACAAGGGCAGTGCCCGCTCGTAGTCCTCGGGGATGGGGGTGGCAGGCGGTACGCTTTTCAGCAGTTCCGGGTACTCCATGAGCTTGGATAACTCAATGCTCTCGGGTTCCAACGGCTTGAGCATGGAAGCATAGAGTCCATTCCCGTCGTGGATGGCCATGTAGCGTAGTGCGAACCAGTACCCGCTCATCGTGCCCCGCGCATTCAAGTCCTGGCGTAGGGAGATCTCTGTCACGACCTCGCCGTTGGGATGCAGCAAATAGGCCATGGCATCCAGATTCTTCCGAACCGGATCGAGCAACTTGGGCCGCCTCAACTTGTGCGCAGCAACCACAAGCGCACAGTCAACCACGGCGTTATACCCCGCCGTGCTCCGCTCGGTGAATTGCCCTTCGCCGTCGATATCGATGCCTTCCGCCATCCACTGATCGATGCGCTTGATGTACTGATCGTCCGGGAAGAGTTCGTGGATCTGCGCGAGGGCCGCGCACACAACCCATCGATGGTTGGGCGTGTGAATGCCCCCCTTGGCCAATCCCTGCCCTGCCCGCCGCAGAAAGCCTTCCACCAAGGACACCACTTCCTCGTCGTGATTCATCTGCGCAAGCTGGGCGGCGCAGGCAACGCTGTGCACGACAAAAGCGGTGTCGGGCGGAGAATTGAAGTTGGTGCTGATAAGGTCGATGTTGCCTTGCGCATTCTGAGATCGATTCAAAAACTCCGCCGCCAGCTTCATGCGCTCGAAGAGCGCCCTGTCTGCGTGAAATGCAGATTCCGGATGAACGTACGCCGCGGCTCCGTCGCGAAAGAATCCCGCCGCGGTGTTGCAGTGGTGCAATCCCGATTGATCCGGAATCGCCCCGCACCAGCGGCTCTGCGGATCGGTGATCTGGGCATCCATCATCGGCTTCAGCTTTGCATCGTGTGCTTGCACGACAGCCGAGGATGGCGCGTCCGTCTCCGCGAGAGCCGGAAGCGACAACGAAGCGACGGACGCAAACCCCAGCGCAATGGCTTCACGACGGTTCATTTCAAGGGACATTGCGATAGCTCCTTATTCGGGAGTACACGCGGGCGGGCATCGCAGCCCTATTTCGTCGCGCCTGCCTTCTGCGCTGTCAACTGCGCCACGTATTCCGCACGGCCTTCCTGCATCCACGTCCATAGCGCGTCGCGCCAAAGAGCGACTCGCCGCTTCTCCATTTCCGTTTGCGCCGACGCCTCCGCCTCGGTCATCAGCTTGCCAAGCCGCTCCATGCGTTCCGCAGTCCCCAGTTGGCTCCACGCGACATTCTTCCAGTCGATGCCGTTGCTCTTGTAGTAAGGCGACGGATAGTTCTTGGGATTGCAGGCAATCTGCTCCAGTTCCAAATAGAACGCCTTCATCGGTTTCTCGGCTGCGCCGAAATAGCGGCGAAAGAACTCGTCAAGAAGAAGATCCACATTCTGGCCGGGATCGTCCCACACCTTCGTGATGACATAGCTCTCAAGCATGTCTTGCTCGCCACAGATGAAGACGCCTCGGATGCCGTCTTTGATGAACATCCGCGCCGACTGCGCCGAATCATGCACCATGACGTTGGGGAAGCATTTGAACTTGTCTATCAATGAGGGCTCCATGGGATGGTGGTAATAATTCCAGAGGAATATGGGGGCCTTGGCTTCCTTGAGCCATGCTTTGTACAGCCTCATGTCGTTTTCGCGAATCTCGCGGTGAATGGCATACATGCATGTGTGAAGGCACGGAGCCATAGACACATTCGGCTCCATGTCGAAGCCGCTGGGCGGCAACGCATAGTTCCAGTACGCAAGCGTGGCGATATACTTGTCGGGATGGGTCTTGGCCACTTCCCGCGCAACGGCATTTACGAACGAGAAGAAGTAATCGCTGACCATGCCGCTGCTGAACTGGCCCGTCCACATCTCCTCTTTCGGGCGGCGCAATGCCTTGCAGCGGTCGCAGGTGCAGTAATTCGAATTGTCGTCCGGGATGAGCGCGAAGTAGTCGCCAACGGCCTTCCATCCCTCCGGTGCATTCGCCTTGCCGTCGAAGTAATCCCGCGCCATCTGCGCGACCTGCTCGATCAACTTCGGATTGGTATAACAAAGCTGTTTCCCGCGCCCAAGTCCTTGAGCCTGGTATGCAGGGTCCGTGAATACCGTGTCGAATGTCTTCTGGTTGAAGGTGTGGTTTCCCGCCCATTTCTCCCCGCCCAACCGCAAACGTCTCCAGAAGAGATAAACCTCTTGCTGCGTGACAGGGCCCCACTGCCCCTTCATGAACGGCCAGTTGCCCGCCCAAAGCGCATCGCGGTACTGGAGTGCCGGGGAGCGGCGGATATCCAGGCCTTGGACCGATAGCGTCTTCTGCGAAGGCGCCACGATGCTGGTTGCAGATGCCCCGTACCAGCGAACGTCACAGAACTGCTCGATGAAGTGATACGCGGCGTAAGAGGTCCCCTGGTCGTCATACACACCCGGGAGTTCCATTTCTCCCGCGCTACGATCGGGATATCCAACTGTCTTCCAATAGTCTATCCGTTGACGCGTGTCGGCGAGCGTGTTTCCACAGTTCATGGGGCGGCCCAGCTCCCGCCGGTTGGCCTCCGTGTCTTCCCAGTCACGACCGATGAGGATTACCGTTTCCGGCCGGAACGCAATGAGGTACTCCTGCGGTTCAAAGTCTGCTCCTTTAAACCCCATCGCACGCGCGGCGGCGCTGTCCCCGATCAGCACGCGCGGTCCTTTGACGTCTTCGCTATCGGAACGGATGGGCAACTCCGCCCCCGTAATCTTCAGCACGTGATACTGAAGCTCCAACGCAGCCAAACGCGCTGCCGGGGTTGGGGCCCGTGAAACGACGATGGTGCACGCAGGCGCACTGTCCCGAACAAGGGAGAACTCGGACCCCAAAGCGTGTTTCATGCTTGGCGGATTGGACGTTGCGCAACCGGCGAGAAGGAGAATGCAACACATCAATGCGGACAAATGAAACGGGCGACGCATTTCAGAAAGCCTCCGCTGTAAGGAAGAGTGGCTGACAAGAGCAGGCGCGGTGATCTATGGATAGGATGCCGAATGCGGCGCTGATAATCGCTCTCAAGTCCGCCCTGTCGCAATCTTCCTTGTGCGCCAGGACGTGGAGCCACGTAAGCGGCCCCACGCCCCGGCTTTCAAGGGAGAGCACTCGTTACAACGGCCGAGCCCGCTGACGCTTAATCAGGGTCCGGCCTGGACGTATTGGATTAAAGGTCCCCGGCCGCCGCAATCACGTTTACCCAGGTCGTGCAAATGGGGAATTCCGACGGGAATTTCGCAAATTCCACATGGCCATCCATGTAGAGGATGTTGCCGCCACCCGGGACGTGGTTGTATTGATCCACTTCCTTGTTCACTTCATCAAACATGACAACAAGCTCGCTCTGCGCCATCGCGGAGGCTGCCGGATTGTTGATGTCGGAGACAAAGAACCGCTCGATACCTTCTCTGAGGCGATACACGGTCACGCTGCCCTGGGAAAGGTCTTTGTCGAAGACACCCCAGTTGGCGGTCGTGGCAGCGGTTTCGACTTGGCCGATAAAGGCTACGAGCGCGGTCAAGAAGTCGCCATTGATGATGGTCAAGATGTCCGCCGTGCTATTCAGCAGGGAAGGGTCTGAAAGGTACTGGCTGGCCTGGAGCGCCATGCCGTAATACTGGTACGACTTCGGCGAGACTTCGCAGAGCGCGAGGCCGCTATCCGGGTCGCCTTCATTGATCAACCAGTCCGTGGGGATCTCGCCCGTGTTCTCCGCATCGGACGGGCACCACAGGAGATTCTGGTCGGTCAAGTATTCGGGATAGACCTGGTACATGTTCGGGGTTACCGCCGATGTGAACCCCGTGTTCGTGGGTATAGAACAATCGTTGAACGAGGGAGAGCCGCTTGATGTGGCCTGGAACTGGCGAATGGTCGGATACTTCTCTCCCCTAGATTCATTGGCGTACATCTTGTATACCAATCCCCATTGCTTGAGGTTGTTCTGACAACTGGCACGACGCGCCGCTTCGCGCGCCCGCGCCAACGCTGGCAGGAGAATGGCAGCCAAGATTCCGATGATGGCGATTACGACAAGTAATTCGATTAGAGTAAATCCGCGTTTCATGATAATTTCCTTTTCGTTTTCAATTACGCTCTCAGCAATTCCCAACCGAAGTCTTCGCCGTTCACCTCCTCATTCTTCGTCCCGTTTGACTAGGGACGCGGTCCGTGTATGTGCTGCGCCCTTACTACCGGCCATTCAGACCGATCCTGCGGCGCCGCGCCCGCCTTCGCACTATCGCAGTTGGAGACTACTCCGGTCGGTTGAATCAGGCACTGTTCAGCCGCGCAATGCGAATTCGACAAGCGCGCAAGCAATCGTCCGGCACTGGCCGCGCCGATTTCGAAACCGCGCTGGGACACTGAAATCATCGGAATGGGGTCGCATGGCGGAACGTGGTGGTCTTCGAGCGCTGCGATCTCGACATGCTCCGGAATGCGATATCCGAATTTGACCAGTTCCGCGTAAAGCAACCGCGCCGGCGCATCGTGCACGCAGAATATCGCCGATGGGCGGTCATACAACCCCATCAATTCTCCCGCTACCACGGAAGGCTCCGTGTGAATTCGCGACAACTGCGCAACCAAGCCGGCGTCGACGGCGATGCCAGCCTCATCAAGCGCTCGGGTATATCCATTGAGTCGATCGACAACGCTCATGGTGTTGCTGCGTGCGGTACCCGCGAATGCGATCCGGCGATGTCCTCTTTCGATCAGCGCCTTGGTAAGGCGATATCCGATCTCGACGTTGTCCGACGTCACGGAATCCAGATCTACACAAGGCAGACTCCGATCCACCAGAACTACCGGAAACTTCCGCTCACGGAACTCAACCATCAATTCGGCGTTCGCCAAATTATTGTGCTCAACCCATACCGCAAGCCCAGCCACGCCACTCTCCGCGATAGCCTTGAGCGACCGGGCTTCGCGTTCCTCGTCGAATTGGACGTTGTAAACGATGGTCTGTCTGCCCGCCATGGCGATGTGAAGCATGAAACCATCCACAACGTCACGCGAATAATTGGACAAATATTGCGGGAAGACCAACGCCACGGTCATGCCCCCTTCAATCACCGACCCCGCCAAACGCTTCTCGACAGGCGCTACGTACGAACCGCTTCCCCTTCTGCGGATTACATATCCCTCAAGCTCCAATTCTCGCAGGGCCTGTCTTGTCTGATTGCGGCTGACGCCAAACCGTCTCGCCAACTCGTATTCGGACGGTACGCGCGCGCCCTCGGGATACTCGCCCCGTTCAATCTGAGCTTTGAGTTCCCCCTTGATGCCCTCATGTACGAAGAACTTACCGGCCATGAGAATGCCAACCCCCCTTGCTAATCGGCGTCTCTTTGCCAGTATGAACTGGATATGAAAAGTTGTCAACCCAATTCATGATTGGGCTGTTGGTTTGTGTATCATATTGAAAATTATAGAGTTATGCAGGATGAGTTTTGGGCGGGACACGAGTCATATCAATGTCCAAAAAGGAAGTCCGGCAAGGGGCTTCGGCACGGAACCTGCTCAGCCTATCCAGCAATCCGGCGCATGACCCATTCCAGCGGCCCTTGCGGGAATCGAGACCGCCACCACACGGAGAACAGCACCGCGGCGGCAAGGTAGCCGCAGGCAAAGGCAACCGAATAGAGGCGTGCATGGTGATCCTCCAATTCGTTCATTACGAGGAGCGGCCCCAGCACGAGGAAGATATGCCCGAGGTAGTGCGTCAACGCAAGTTGCCCCGTGTTGGCCAAGGCCCGCGTGGTCCTCGCGCGAGGATATCGTTCGCACAGGATTAGGCAGAGCAGGATCACGGAGAAGGCGGTCGCCTGCGTGGCGACGGCGTGCAATATGCCGGGCGACCGTTCGTACCAATGCACGAGCGTTTGGCGCCATTCGGGAGCAAAGGTCGCCGAGCGCCAAAGCAAATCTCTCCACCCCCGCATGGCAAATTCCGCGCCGAGCATTGCGATTACCGACGTGACAAGATACCGCGTGCGCCGCTCCGGCCTCGCAAGCACCCGCCGCGCCAACCACATCCCCATGAGAAAGAAACCCACCCATGGGAAGTAGGGGTGAAAACCGTTGTAGAACAAGTTGCGCGGGAATCCTTCCAGGGACCAGAAGTCGAGATACCACATGTGGTCGGGTCCATAGCCTGCGCCGTGATCGAAGTAGACCCTGAGCGGAGCGGCAACCGCCACCGCGGTCAACGCCAACAAGGGATATGCCGCTATCGGTACGTACAGCAGGAGAGCCCCCGTGGCCATGTACAGACCATAGAAGTGAAGAATGTCCCCCGGCCAAACCCGGAAAAGACCCAGACCCAATACAAAGATGAAAAGCGCCCTCCTGAACACTCTCATGCGCGCTGCCCGTCGCAATACCGGATCTCCGGATTCGCGCGCCTGTTGCGAAAGCAGGACTGCCCCCATCCCCGCCAGCGTCACAAAGGTCACCGACGCACGCCCGTCGAACCGGTCCAGCAACCACAATAGCCAGTCCGGCCCTCCTCCACGGGCGTTCATCGCATTTTTGTAGTTGACGAAAACCATCCCGAAAATGGCAATGGCGCGTGCAACATCCAGCCCGACAATACGCGAGCGCTTGCCGGCGGTGTTCGATTGCGGTTCGGACTCCACCTGGACTAATCCCCCCCCTCCGTGCCGCTTTCTTCCCCAAGCGACCGCGCCTGATTGGCGGCCATTCGCAGAGGAGGATTGTGCGCAATCCGCGCCATCGAAGGCAATACCTGTCACGCGAGGGTCCCGATATGCGACTTAGTAAGTGAATCTTGAAGTGAGCGGCATTGACGGGTAGTGATGTTACAATTGACAGGGGTTCCGAATCATGGCGCTTCCTACGACATCCGAACTTGCCATTCTGGCGGCATCGCAACGCGGCGACCGCAAGGCCTATGCTCAACTCGTCGAAGACTACAAGAACCTCGTGTGCGCGGTGACTTTTGGAACGACCGGCGACTTTCATGCAAGCGAGGACCTCGCCCAGGAAACGTTCATCGCCGCATGGAGGCACTTGGACCGCCTGCGTGACCCCCGCGTATTCCGCGCATGGATTTGCGGCATCGCGCGCAACATCGGCCTGAATTGGCTCCGCAAACACCAGAGGGACGTCCTCGCGCGCACAGAGCCTCTTGAAAACGGAGGCCATGTCCGCGATCCGAAACCATCTCCTCGCGAAACGGCCATGCACCGCGAGAACGAGGCCATCGTGTGGCAGGCCTTGGAGAAGATCCCCGAGGGATTCCGCATCCCCATCATCCTCTACTACCGCGAGGGACGCTCCGTCGAAGAGGTGGCGCATGCGCTGGGCATGTCCGACGCAGCCGTCCGCCAGCGCTTGCACCGCGGCCGCGAGTTTCTCCGCGAACAGATCGCGGAAGTCGTCGAGTCGTCGCTCTCCCGTTCGCGTCCAGGTTCTGGTTTCACTGCGGGCGTCATCGCCGCAATTGCCGCGATTCCCGTCGGCACGGCGGCCAAGGCAGGCGCGGCGGTCGCCGGCGTTGGTGCCGCTAAAGGATTGTTGGGCATGTTGGGGAACCGCAGCCTGGTTGCCTCAAGCCTGTGGTTAAGCGCCATCGGCGGCGTTGCGCTGCTTCTGGTCGTCGCCTCCGGCTGGAATTCGAAGGCGAGCTCCGGCCCATCCACTTCCAGCAGCGCCGTCGCGGCAGTCGTGGCAGGACCCAATCTGGTTGAAGCGGAGCAAGGCGCGCCCGAGCCTCACCTTCCCGTTTCCGAACCCGAGCAACGTACCGATGTTGTCGTGGCGGCGGTCGCGGACATTGAGCCTCCGGAGGAACCAGCGCAGGTGGAGGCTATCGTGGTCCATCCGCCCGACGCCCCGATCCTCAACTGGAAGGACACGCTCAAATACACCGGCAAGAAGGGGGCGCTCGCGGGTCAGGTTCTGACATTGGACGACGCGCCTGCCGACGGTGCGGAGGTCGAAGCCTTTTGCGTTCGCGGCCCACGCGTGGCGAGCGTAGGAAAGACACATGCGAACCGCGAAGGTTTGTTCACGATGCCGTTGCCGCCCGCAAACTATTGGATTGCGGTACGGTGGAAGGACATGGCCGGGGTTGCCGGAGGGTGCGACTCGTCTCTCTATGTTGTTTCCGGCGAGTCTGTCTTCGCGCAAGTGCGCGTGGAACCCGGCTTGGCCGTGCGGGGCGTCGTCCTTGACGATGCCAGCAACAAGCCGCTAGTGGGCGTCATCGTAGTCACGAGCGGAGGCAACTGTGTGCGCACCGATGCATCGGGCCACTTCCAATTCGACGCCGTGCATCGAAACCGCGACAACGGAATCGCCGTTGTTGACGATGACTGGTACTGTCACGTGAAGGAATTCGCGGGAGGCACAGGCCCCGTCAATCTCGAGTTGCGCGCCCGCCCCGCGGGCGTCATTCATGGCCGCGTCACAGGCCCAGGAGGCGCGCCCGTGAAAAACGCGCCCGTGAGACTCGGCTTGTCCGGCAGCGTGTTTCATCTGACAAACTACCTCGCGGAGACCGACAGCCGCGGCGCATACAGAATCTACGGGGTCAATACCGCTTCAAATAGCTTGCCCATCATGGTGACATACGACGGATATAGCCAGGTGAACGGCACGGCATGGGCCCGGTTTGCACCAGGTTCGCGCGACACGGTTGTCAACGCCCGGCTTCGCCCCGACCCTTCCGCCAAGTACGACAATGACATGCCGACCTTCGTGCTCGCATCCGCTGAACCGCCGGACGCGCCTGAGACTGCAAGCGAGGAATCTTCCGGTGAGGTTGCCCTGCCGTCCACCGAGGGCGACTGGGTCGCGGGACGCGTCGTCGACAACGAAGGCAGTCCGCTTGCGTGTGTAACCGTGCTGTCGCGTGAATCGCAAGCCATGACCAATGCGCAGGGCGAGTTCCGCCTTGTGGGGTTGCCCGCGAGCACCCGCGTGCAAGTCCGCGCGATCTCCCGGGGCGACACCGCTCCCGGCGGCACCATGGCGGAATTGGCGACCAATCGCGAGGACCAGCTCATCGTCGTTCGCACGCCCGAATGCGAAGTATGGGGGCGCGTCATCGACAAAGCGACCCGCAAACCCATTCGGCAGTTTTGGGTCAAGATCAGCGCTTCGCTTGATACCGATCCCTCGGACTTCCGGTGTTACGGAGACGAAGTGCTGGTCGACTCCGAAGACGGGACGTTCCAGCTTGCGGGCCTTCAAGCAAAGGCCGGTGTCTTTGGACGGCTGACGGTGCGCGCAAAGGGCTATTCGCTCAAACTCATCCCTCAGATCAAGGTGCACTCCGTCGGCAATGCGGATTTAGACGAGCCTCCCATTGAACTGACCGCCTCCCCAATGCCCGGCGGATTCACGGGAGTCATCGTCGACAAGGCAACCGGCCTGCCGCTTCACGATGCGTTAATTTCCATCCACGAGGCCGACGGCGTTGCCGACGGGACCTTCCCGTACTCGTTGCCGTTCTCGGGTTGGCGATCGACCGTTGAGAATTTCCCGGGATCGCAACACGCCACCACCGACGCGCAGGGCGTCTTCTCGTTCCCGGACTGGGCCGACGACAAAGGTTGGATCGCCGTCGAATGCGCCGGCTACGGCCGGTATTGGCTTCATGACGTTCCGTTTACCGTGCCGTTCAAATTGGAAATGGAGCCCGAGGCGAACATCTCGGGCAGCGTCTACACTCCGAAAGACCCGAATGGATATGGCGCGGGGATCACCATTTTCCGGATGGAAGGCGACCAAGCCATTTGGAATGAGTGCGTTCCCATCAACGAGGACGGCACCTTCGCGTGCGACAGGCTTGCCCCAGGCCGCTATATGATCCACTCGTATGGGCTGCAGAAGTGGCTCAAGGATTTCGTGACTCTCTCTTCCGGAGACGTCCACCAAATTCAGTGGTGACAACGCCATGAATGTTTGCGCCGGATTCTGCCGGAGGTAGAAAAACAAGAAGGGCGGGTCCATACGGCTCCCGCCCTTTCTTCATGTCCGAGTCTATAGCTGATAGTGACCGGCGGCTTCCGGCTGGTAAAGGATCTCTTCTACCTTGAACTGCTTTACGCCTGTCGGGACTTTCCACGCCACGGTGTCGCCCGCGGAATAGCCGAGAATCGCCGTGCCCACCGGCGACAACACGGAAATCTTGCCCGTGTCCACATCCGCCTCGTCGGGATACACAAGCGTCAGTTCGCGCTTTGTGCCCGATTCCACTTCGCACAACACCACCCGCGAACGCATGGTGACGACGTTGGGCGGCACACGCTTCGGCTCCACGATCTTGGCCAGCTTAAGCTCTGCAACGAGGTCCTCATGATCCGTTCGTGCATGGAGAGGGTCGTGCGGCTGCTCGCTCAGCAGGTTCTCGATCCGGGCGCGATCTTGTGTCGTAATGTAAATCTTGCGTTTCGCCATGGTATTCCACTCCTCTCTACGTCTACGAATGGGTGCGCAATAAACACGGGACTGACACCGCCCTCCGCACCGCATCGGGGAAGGCGCTGTCAGTCCCGTTCATTTCTCGAATTTTGCCGTGGGCGCTCCGGTTCGCGACGCAGCCGCGAATCGTCATCGTCACCCCACCTAATTGTACTCCATGCGCACTCCAAACGCTAAGTCTTTGCGCGGCGCGCGTTTGGTTGCCGCCCGATCTTTGGAGTATCGTAAATGCAGTCACATAGCTTGGGGGAATTCACCATGATGCATTCATTCTCGCGCCGTTCGTTTATCAAAGGCGCTGCCGCCACCGGCATGCTCGCCGCTACACGCACCGCGGCCGCCGCCGAGGAGAAGCCCATCCAGGGCTTCGACGAAACCGCTACCAAAGCCGCTACTGACACGAAGTGGGAACCCATCTCTGACCGCAAGATCAAGTTCGGCATTGTCGGCAACGGCGTATGCCGATTTGGGCCGGCGTTCTGTATCCAAGACCATCCCAATGTAGAAGTCGTTGCTGTCAGCGACCTCTTCCCCGAGCGTTGCGAGGAGATGAAGAAGCTCTGCTACTGCGACAAGTCCTATCCATCGCTCGAAGAACTTGTCAAGGATCCCGACATCGAAGCCGTGTTCGTCGCTACCGACGCGCCGAGTCACTGCCGCCACTGCATCGACGTGCTGCAACACGGCAAGCACGTGGCCACCGCCGTACCCGCCGTGTTCGGCAACCTCGAAGACGCCGACAAGCTGTTCGAAGCGGTGAAGTCCTCGGGTCTCAATTACATGATGTTCGAGACGAGCGCGTTCCGCGACGACTGCTACGCCATGCGCGCCGTCTACAACGCGGACGGATTCGGCAAACTGGTCTATTCCGAAGGCGAGTACTACCACTACGTGGACACGCCTATCGATTCGTACAAGGGCTGGCGCATCGGTTGCCCGCCTCTCTGGTACCCCACGCATTCCACCGCCTACTACACGTGCGTCAGCGGCGGCAGCTTCACCGAAGTCTCGTGCTTCGGGATGCCCAGCAAGGTCTCGCACCTGGAGCCCGCCAATAACCAGTACAAGAATCCTTTCGGCACCGAAGTCGCCCTCTTCCGCACCAGCGAAGGCGGCATGTCGCGCATGACCATGAGCAAAGACACCCCCGGACTCGGCGGCGAAGTCGGCCGTGTCCGCGGGGAGAAGGGCTCCATGACCGGCACGCAGTACGACGGTCTCGTCGACATCTCCAAAATCGATACCGTCAAACACCCGCTCCCGCCCAAGGTCATCCCCGGCGGCCACGGCGGTTCCCACGGCTACCTCTGCGAAGAATTCGTGACGTCGATTCTCCAAGGCCGACGACCTTTGGTACATGTCGTCCACGCGCTCAACATGACCGTCGCCGGGATCGTCGCACACCAGTCGGCGTTGAAAGACGGGGAGTTGATGAAGATACCGCAGTATTCGTGGTAGAGGGGAGGAGGAGTCAGGAGTCAGGAGTCAGAGCCGGGAGCCGGGGGAATTTATTGCACATTGCCCTTTTGCCTTTGATCTGAGATTCTGAAATCTCAGATTTGAAATTTCGGATTGATGCCGTGACATATCTTCGGCGCCCCTAATCCTCTCGCCTCCTTGCGGCTTTGCGGCATTGCGCCTTTGCGTTCCCTTCCTTTCCTTCTTTCCGCGACTTCACGGAAAACTACCATACATGTTATTATGTGATTGTTTGTGACGACTTCTGCTCAGAGACGGGCATGTGCCGGAGAAATCCGAATATTCAGGGGGTGCTTCATGATGGCCTTTCACGCTTGCGCACGCGTTCACTGCTGTCGCCGATTCCTGCGGCTTTCTTGCATGGCCGCCGTGCTTTGCCTCGTCGCGGCCTGCGGTAGCAGTATCCCCAACCCCACGGTCGAGAAACCCAGTGGCGTCTCGGACGCCGATGTCGATGCCTATGCAAAGGCCAACAACGCGTTTGCAGTCGACGCCTACAAGTCCCTTAAGGCGCAAGAAGGCAACCTCACCTTCTCCCCGCTCAGCCTGTCGAGCGCGTTGGCGATGGTGCACGAAGGGGCGCGCGGCGAAACGGCCTCGCAGATGGAGGCCGTGCTCCACCTAGCCCCGAATGCGCGCACAGGGAAGGGATACGCCTTCCTGCGATGGAATATGCTGGCGGACCCGCACAGACCCTATGTCCTCAACATTGCCAACGGACTCTGGTCCCAAAAGGGTTATTCGCTCCAACCCTCCTTTACGAACGCCATCGAGACATCGTACGGCGCCAGCTCCGCCAGTCTGGATTTCGAGGGCGCGCCCGACAAAGCGCGCAAGACCATAAACCGATGGGCGAGCGAGCAAACAGGAGGGAACATCCGCGAATTGCTGCCCTCGGGTGTGATTACGCCTGCCACGCGCCTGGTCCTTGCGAACGCGATGTACTTCAATGGCAAGTGGGAG
>JBAZRU010000035.1:0-18698 GCA_041662805.1 Candidatus Hydrogenedentales bacterium
GAAACGCAACCCGTGTTTCGCGATGCCCTGCTTGAGTGCGACGAGATTCTGCAGAAGTTTCTCACGCGGTCGTTGCTGTCGGTCATGCACCCGAAAGACGGAGAGCCTTCTCCAATCGACGAAACCGCGTTCACGCAACCGTCGTTGTTTGCGTTTGAATTCGCGATGGCCCAATTGTAGATGTCGTGGGGGATAACGCCGGCCGCCGTCATGGGGCACAGCGTTGGCGAGTACGTGGCTGCGTGCATCGCAGGTGCGGTGAGCTTGCCGGACGGACTCCGCTTGATTGCGGAGCGCGCGCGCTTGATGCAGGCGCTGCCTGCAGGCGGCGCAATGGCCGCGGTCATGTCCGACCGCGACACGGTCGCCGCCGTTCTTGAACCGTACCGCGACCGCGTTTCCATCGCTGCCGCGAATGGGCCGAAGAATACGGTTGTATCGGGCGCGGGGGATGGCATGGACGCCGTGCTTAAGGCGCTCGAAGAGAAGGGTATCGCAAATCGCAAACTGACGGTATCACATGCGTTCCACTCTCCATTGATGGAACCGATGCTCGACGAGTTCGAGGCCATCGCGGCCCGGCTTCAATTCGACACGCCCAAGATACCGGTCATTTCCAACTTAACGGGCCGCCTTGTGGATGAGACGTTTCGCTACGACGCCCAGTACTGGCGGAATCACGTGCGCGAAGCGGTGCAGTTCGCCGACGGGATGAAAGCGCTAAACGATGCGGGCGTGCAGGTACTGCTAGAAGTCGGACCCCAAGCGACGCTCATCGGCATGGGGAAGAAGTGCGTATCGAACAGCGACCTCGTTTGGGTTGCCTCCATGAAGAAGGGGCAGGACGAGTGGCAGACTCTAGTCGATGGAATAGGCGAACTTTATGTAAGAGGCGCGCGCATTGACTGGAAGCGCTACTATCGCGAAGCTGCCCCGAGCAGGCTGTCGCTGCCCACGTATCCCTTCGAGCGCAAGCGTCATTGGCTTGACGTGCCACGAAAGCAAACCTCCACTCTCACGAGCACTTCGCCGGAGCCGAGCGCTTCTCAGGGCGATTCGCTGGCCGCGATGTTCTACGAAGTCCAGTGGCAGCCTAAATCGCGGTTGAGCTACGACGCATGCAGACGCCCTGTCGAGTACATGCCGGAACCACAAGCTATCAAGCGCGCGGTCGACGAGCGCGCGGCGGTGTTGGTGGACGAACATCAGTTGTCGAAAATCGCGGGCGTTAATGACGCCCTTGAATCGTTGAGTTTTTCCTATATTGCCGAAGCGCTGCAACAGCTTGGTTGGAAGCCGCAGGCCGGTGAACGCGTTGCATCGGCGGACCTGTCCGGGCGACTCGGCGTTGTACCGCAACATGCGCGGCTGTTCAACCGCATGCTTGAGATCCTTGCCGAAGAGGGCATTTTGCGCCGCGACGGCGAACACTTCGTTGTGGACAAGCCGCTCGCGGCGAATGCCGCCGAACAAGTGCGAGCCGAAACGCTGAGCGCGTATCCTGTGTCGGAAACCGAACTCGGGATGCTTGCGCGTTGCGGATCGAATCTTGTCAACGTGCTTCGTGGGTCCGCCGACCCCTTGCAGATACTTTTCCCCGGAGGCTCGTTTGACGAAGCAGAGCGCCTCTACGAGCAGTCGCCTTTCGCGCGCGTCTACAACTTGCTTGTTCAGGATGCGGTCGCAAAAGCGGTCGAGAACCTTCCCGCGGGCCGTGTCGTACGCGTACTCGAAATCGGTGCGGGCACAGGCGGCACGACTTCGTATGTGGCCCGTGCGTTGCCTGCCGCATGCGAGTACGTGTTTACCGATGTCTCAAGCATGTTTCTGGCGCGCGCGGAAAAGAAGTTTGCCGGCTATCCTTTCATGCGCTTCGAGATGTTAGACATCGAAACCGATCCCGTGGAACAAGGGTTTGCGCCTCACCAGTTCGACATTGTCGTCGCGGCGAACGTGCTGCATGCAACGGTCGATTTGTCGCGGACTATCGCGCACGCGCGAAAGCTCCTTGCGCCCGGCGGGTTGATGCTTCTGCTTGAAGGCACCGCCCCGATACGTTGGCTGGACCTTACCTTTGGTCTCACCGAGGGCTGGTGGAAATTCTCCGATACGCCGCTGCGTCCGAACCATGCGCTTCTGCACCCGACGCGATGGTCGCAGGTGATGCGCGCCAATGGATTCGCGGAGGTTGTTTCCATGCCCCCGGACGCTATTGCCGGTGTCGACATGACGAAGCAGGCGGTTATCGTTGCACGGGCATCAATGGATGCCGAAGCGGCTGCCTTTGCTGAAGACAATGCCGCGGCGGGTGTGTGGATGGTGATTGCCGACGACCAGGAAATCGCAGCGTCCGTTTCGGAGCAAATCGTCAAGCGTGGCGGAGAATGCCTGGTCGTGAGGTCGGGTGCTTCGTATACGCGCACCGGATCGGCGTGGACGACTCGCACCGGACAAGTTGAAGACTACGAACGGCTCGTCCGCGAGGCTGTTGAAACGCCGGCGAAGCCTGTTGAGCGCATACTCTATTTCCCTGCGTCCGGTGCATCAGACGACGCAAGCTCCATCGTTGAAAACTCCGGTGTCGCGCCCACGTTGCTCGTGCAAGCCTTGGCACGCGTGCGGCCCGCGAAACCACCCCGCGTGCATTTTGTGACGCGCGGCGCGCAGCGTGTGGTGGGCGATCCGGCGAACCCCGAAGCCGCTGCCGTGTGGGGAGTCGGGCGTTCCTTGGCCGCTGAGCATATGGAGTTCTGGGGCGGACTGCTTGATATCGATACCGGCGCAAACATGCGTGATGTGATCGATTGCGTGTTGAACTCCGAAGGAGAAGACCAAATCGCTCTTCGCGACGGCGTGCGCTACGTGGCGCGACTTGCGTCGCGCACACTGGGTCCTCACGATTCTTCGTCGCGCACCTTCGATTCCAATGCCGCCTATTTGGTTACGGGCGGTTTGGGCGGGATTGGGTTGCGAGTGGCCCGCTGGATGGCGGAACACGGAGCGAGACACCTCTTGCTGGTCAATCGCACGCCGCTTCCTCCACGCAACGAGTGGCCTCAACTGTCCGCTGACTCGGATGTGCGTGCACGTGTCGAGGCGGTGCAATCGCTCGAAGCGCTCGGCGCTACGGTCCATACCCCCGCTTGCGACATCGCCGATGCGGACGCGCTGACCGCCATGTTGGCGGCATTCCGCGGCGAAACAGGATTGGCGATCAAAGGCATGGTCCACGCCGCCGGCGTCCTGAAGAATCAGAGCTTCATCAACACGGAAACGGAAACACTGCGTGCTGTGATGCGGCCTAAGGTACAAGGCGCGTGCGCATTGCACAAGGCATTCGGCGATGCCTCGCTCGATTTCTTCGCGCTCTTTTCGTCGGGGACTTCCGTGTTCGGTTCTCCTGGACAGAGCAACTACGCGGCCGGGAATGCCTATATGGATTCGCTGGCGCACGCGCGCCGCGCGCAGGGCCTGCCCGCCATCAGCATCAACTGGGGCCCGTGGGCCGAAGTGGGCATGGTTGCGGACCTCGACGAGCAAACACGCCAAACGATGCCGGGCGTAGAATTCCTGCAACCCGAGCTTGGGTTGCGCGCCTTTGACGCAGCGTTGTCGCTCGACACGCCGCAAGTGACCGTGCTTCAAATCGACTGGGCGCGCTTCTTCCAGGCGTTTGGAGGCGAATCGCCGAGTCCTTTGCTTCGGCGCTTTGCGAAGAAGGCTGTGGGCAAATCAGTCAGTCCGGCCACGTCTTTGCCGCTCGAATCCAGCGGACTACTATCAAGTCTGGTGGGCGCATCGAGCGATGACCGTCAGACGCAGCTTGAAGACTATCTGAAGGAACAGCTTAGCCGAATCCTGATGATCGATGCGGGAACGATTCGTGTCGACGCGAACTTCATGGAACTTGGACTCGATTCGCTCATGGCGATGGAGTTGCTGAAGAGTATCGAGCGCGAGTTCCGTTTCCACATTTATCCACGCGAAATCTTCGACCGTCCGAATGTCCGCGCCTTGGCCCAATACCTTGCAGGAGAAGTCGAACGGGCAAACGGTTTGGCAACCACGTCCACCGATGCGACATCCGATGCGCGCGAAGTTCAGAAAGCGCTGCAAACCGGCGCTGGTTCCCTAAAGATCAGAGCTTCGGCTGTTGCGCCGACCAAGAAGATTCCCGGCGCGATATTCCTGTTGTCCACGCCGCGCGCGGGTTCGACGCTCCTTCGCGTAATGCTGGCGGGACACCCAGGGCTGTTTTGTCCTCCGGAGCTTCACCTGCTTCCATTCGGTTCTATGAAGGAGCGCGCCGACGCGCTGGGTCTGAGCTATCTCGATGAAGGCGTCCAGCGCGCGTTCATGGAGTTGAAGGGCTTGGACGCGGAAGCAGGCAAGCGCCTCATTGAAGAGATGACGCAGCAGGACATGCCCATTCAGGATGTGTACGCGCAATTGCAGCAGGCCGCAAACGGCCGCGTTATCGTCGACAAATCGCCTTCGTATGCAGCGGACATGGAGACGCTCGAACGCGGAGAGCTTCTGTTCGATGGCGCGAAATACGTCCACTTGGTGCGCCACCCCTATTCCATGATCGAATCGTATGTTCGCATTCGGCTCGACAAACTTATGGGCGCGGATAAGCTGGATCCCGTCGCCGTGGGCGAGCATGTGTGGGCGTTGAGTAACAGCAACACGCTTCGGTTCGGCAAGCAGATCGATCCGCGACGCTATCACATCGTGCGGTACGAAGACCTTGTCTCGAATCCCGAACCCGTGATGCGCCGCCTGCTCGAATTCCTGGGGTTGCCTTGGGATCCGAGCGTCTTGAAGCCCTATGAAGGCAAGCGCATGACCGACGGCATCTACTCCGAGTCGAGGCCAACCGGCGATCCGCGCTTCCATCTGCACAAGGACATCGAGTCCAAGCTTGGCGAAGTGTGGCGCTCAATCGATTTGGGACGCCCCTTGGGCGGATTCGTGCGGCGCATCGCGCCCGAGTTCGAGTACGAACTGCCGAAGGAAGGCATCAAACCGAAATCGCAGCAGAGTCCTTCGGCAACGTTGGTACCAATCAAGCCGTTAGGTTCGAAGCCGCCGCTCTTCATGATCCATCCAGCGGGCGGGCTCGTGTTTCCGTACTACGCATTGATCCCATACTTCGATTCGGACCAGCCGTGCTACGGCATTCAGGATCCCGCGCTGGAACCGGGACATGAAGCCCTCACAAAGACCGAAGACATGGCGGCTCTGTACGTGAAGATTATTCAAAGTATCGAACCGAAAGGGCCATACTACCTCGCGGGTTGGTCCTTTGGCGGCACGCTTGCATTCGAGATCGCGCAACAGCTCCTGCGCGCAGGCGAGCAGGTTGGGATGGTGTGTCTTATCGATACCGAAATTCCGACGTCCGCGGCGTTGCGCACGAAGGGAATCTTGCACCGTCTAAAGATGCTGAGCAATCAGATATATACAATCATCGTCGGAGCGCCTTTTACACTGCCGTACATTCGCGACGGCGTATACCTCGTGTTCGCCACGATGCTGCGCCGCAAGAAGGCCGATGGAACGGATGGTCCATCCATTCGTGAGTACGCCAATTGGGCATGGAATGACGCCCTCCGCCAGTACTTCGTCAACCACTCCGAGATCGCGGGGATGGTCGAGTCGAACTCGCGTCTCAACATGATCCGACTTTCAATGACGCGGCGTGTGATGCAATTGCTGAACATTCATATTCGCGCGCGCGACACCTATACGGCGGAAGCCTACCCCGGCGAAATCACGGTGTTGGTAGCCAAAACGCAGCCCAAAATTCGCCAGATGTGGAATGATCCAACGTTGGGTTGGGAACAAATTGCCCCAGGGCGCGTCAAAGCCGTGCCCGTGTCGGGCAACCATGTTGTGCTGCTGGCAAGGCCCTACATCGACGAGACGGCAGCGGCGCTCAACCGATGCCTTGATGAGGCGCAAAAGCAGCACTAGGCAATGACGCGAATCTCATCCGCCCGCCGTATCGCCGGCGGGCATTCTGATTTCGGTCAGGGTGTGCTAGGCTTAATTCCGAACAGGACTGCTCTCAAACGAGACTGACTACGATGCAGGCAGACGACACATGGCGGCATCCCACGAAGGACGTCCAACTCTCCGATGGCGATGTTCACGTCTGGCGCGTGCTGTTCGAGCGATTCGCGCACGAAGCGGATACGTACCTCCCCGTTATGAGCGATGAAGAAAAGGAGCGCGCGGAGCGCTTCCACTTCGACTCGGGGCGCATTCAGTACATCGTCACGCGCACGGCGTTGCGCAAAACGCTTGCGCGCTACACGGGCGCCGATGCACACACCCTTTGTTTCGAGTACAGCGCGCACGGCAAGCCAATTCTATCCGGAGCGGATGGCCCGCAATTCAATGTCGCGCATTCCGGCGGATTGGCCCTGATTGCCTTGGCCAAGCACGGTCTGGTCGGCGTCGACGTGGAAGCGCGACGGCCGGACTTCGCGGGGCAACGCATCGCAAATCGCTTCTTCTCGGCGCGGGAAGCAGGCGCGCTCCGCAATCTTCCGTCCGAGCAACATGAGCGGGGTTTCCTGAACTGCTGGACCCGCAAAGAGGCCTACATCAAGGCCCGAGGCGACGGCCTATCGTGCCCATTGGATTCGTTCGACGTCAGTCTTGCGCCGGACGAACCGGCTCGATTGCTCAGCGTAAAGGGCGACCCCGGCGAAGCAGCACACTGGACGATGCGCGCGTTGTCGCTCGGCGACGATTTCGCCGCGGCCGTTGCCGTGCGCGGGCCATTCGAGCGGCTGTGCTGTTGGGATTGGACCAACGAGGTCCAGCCTTGAATCCTATTCGGGCTTTAGTCGAATGCTCTGCAGATTCATGACCGCGTATGTGGCCATTTTCCCGGGCTTGACGGTCAGCGTGTGTTTGCCCGCGGAAAACTCGGTCTTTCCCAAGGTCATGGCCTTATAGTCTTTCCAAGTTCCTGTCCCGGCAACCGTCCCCTCGGCTACCTGCTTATCATCGACCAGGATCGCAAAGGCGCTGCCCGCAAGGCCCGTTTCACAAGAGTGCGTGAGCTCTATGCTGAACGACCCGGCCTTCGCAATCTCGATATTCCAACTCACCGTGTCCTCGGGATTCGTCCAGAAACCGATGTCGTCAACGTGGTGTCCGTCGGTTTGATACCGGGCCGTTGCGCCGTTAATGGTCGCATCGACGGCGTGCAGCACCAATTCGCCCTTTGTATCGGCCAAGATGGGGGACTCCACAACGCTTGCTGCACCGTCGATTTCCAATGCCACAACAGACGCTATCGCGTCCGGCGCCTTCGTCGGCACTGCCACTGTCACCCGGTCGTTTGCCTTGACGGTCTTGAGCGCGGCGCGAACGGAATCGGACAACAGATAGGCCTTCTTGACCTCGTTCGTCAGCCCCGGAACGACAAGCTCGCCGTCGGCGGGCCAATCGAATACGTGCAGATAGAGGACTCCGGGTTTGCTCGTGCAACGCCCCCAAGGCAGGCGTCGGAACGGGCTCGCCGTCGTGCCGTAAATGCTCTCGCTGTTGATCTTCATCCAATCGCCCATTGCGGTAAGGCGCTCAACGCTGGCCTGCGGAATGAGTCCCTCTGCCGTCGGGCCGACGTTCAACAGGAAGTTTCCGCCTTTGCTCACGATATCCACGAGCTTGCGGATGAGGTCTTCGTTCGACTTCCAATTCGTGTCGGCGGACTTGAATCCCCACGTGTCGTTCATCGTCATGCAGACTTCCCAATCGCGGTTGGGAATGCCCGTCGGCGGAATGTATTGCTCGGGCGTGTCGTAGTCCTGGGGGATCTGAATGCGGTTGTTGATGATGATGTTCGGTTGAATGCCGCGGATCATCGCGACCACTTCGTTTGCGCGCAACTCCTCGGGTTTGTGCTCCCAGCCCCCATCGAACCAGATCACGCCGATGGGACCGTATTTCGTCAACAGCTCTTTGAGCTGACCTTGCATGTAATCGATGTAGCGGTTCAAGTCCGCGCCATCCCTCGGACGCGTATCCCATGGGCGGGGGCTGCCTTCGCCGCGCGGCAGGTAGTCGGGGTGATGCCAGTCGAGGATCGAGTGATACCAGCACATGGTCAGGTTCTCGCGGTGGGTCGCCTCGGAAAGCTCCTTCATAATGTCGCGTTTGAACGGCGTACTCATGACGTCGTACTCGGAGACCGCGCTGTCGAACAGGGCAAACCCATCGTGATGCTTGCTCGTGATGACGACGTACTTCATCCCCGCGTTCTTTGCAAGCGCCACCCACTCATCCGCGTTGAACTTCACGGGGTTGAACTGCTCAAGCAGTGGTTCGTAATCCGAAACGGGAATCTTCCCGTTAAACATGATCCATTCGCCGGCGTTGTCCACAGGCTTGTCTTTCCACACGCCCGCGGGGACGGCATAGAGGCCCCAATGAATGAACATGCCGAACTTGGCTTCGCGCCACCAAGCCATGCGCGCATCGCGCTGCTCTTTGGTTTCTTCCTGGGCGCATGCCGCTCCCACGCATGCGATGGATGCGAAGGCTACGGCCAAGGCCAGACACGACAGATCTCTCCACATGCGATTCATCATGGACCGTCTCCCAGGATTGCCTTGCGTTTAACTCTTCACGACCACGTTTGTCGCGTGGCCAACTCAATGCTGTTTCCAGCGGGATCGCGAAAGTAGATCGAATGGCCACCGTTGGGCCAGTCGATTTCCGTCTCGATGGACACGCCCGCGTCGCCCAGTCGCGCACGCCACGCATCCAGCGATTCGGGTAGCACTTCAAAGGCCGCATGCCCTGGCCCTACTGCGCCGTGAACCGGAAAGGGCGTCCCCTTTACCACCGTCGTCTCGGGATTGAACACCAGAAACATGCATGCGCCACAACGAAAGAAAACGTGACGCCCGTCCATCTTCGCATAGACGTCCAAGCCAATTACATCACGATAGAAGCGCTCCGCCGCTTCGAGGTCGTTGGCGTAAACGCAGGTTTCAAGGATGCCTTCGAGAGGTGGTTGCGATATCAATATGCCTCCAACTCATTATCCGAGGAATAGGCCTCTCACTGAATCCTTGGGGCGCGCAACTCTTCTCGCCCTACGAAGGAAACAAATACTCGATGAGCGCTTCCGCCTCGCCGAAATCCGCGACCAATATATCCGCTCCGGCTTTGGTGAGCCGCTCCACCTTCTCTTCGTTCCAACCGAAGCCGCGCAGTTCGTCTGAGCACACGCCGACGGATACGCAGCCGTGTTCGTGGGCGAGCCGTATTTCCACCGGGCCGTCGCCGACGACCAGCACTTCCGAACCGTGCAGGTCGTGCTGCGCGATGATGTTCTTGATGATCTTCTCTTTGTTGCTTTCCGCGTACGTGCGAAGCGCGCCCCATACCTCTTTGAAATACTGTGCCGCGCCGACCAGCTTCGATTCGTTCTGGACGTCTTCGATATCCGTGCCGCTGAAGATGTACATCTCAAGGCCGCGGTCAAACAGAGCCTTCACGAAATCGAGCGAACCCTTGACCGTCACCTCTTCGACCGGCAAATCGCCCGACTGCAAGCGCGCGATGCGCTCTCGCACGCGGACCATGAGACGGTCGTTGTAGATGGCCTTGTAGCCGTGTGCATCGAGTATCTTGTCTTCGGGCACGAGCCCGCGTTCGCGGACCATCTTCACGAGGTGTTCCATCTGAAGGATGGTGTTGATGCCCGTCGATTCGGCGATGTAGTCCTCGACGTCTTTCTCGACGTCCGGCGTGGGCGTGTGTTCGCCGCAGATCATCTCCACACACAAGGGGCCCATCACCTGCTGCCAGCCTTCGCGCATCAGGCTGACGGTGCCGTCGAAATCGAACAGGCCGTACTTGAAGCGCCCGCGCTCCGGTTCACGAACGATACGAATGTCGGTTCCGGGAATGTACTGAGTCGTCATTATTCATCCACCACAAATTCCACCAGCGCATGCACGGGATATCCGGCCAGCCGCTCGCGTCCCCCAAGGGGGAGTAACTCGATTACAAACGCTATTTCAACAACTTCCGCGCCAAGGCGTTCCACCATGTTGGCGACAGCTTTCATGGTTCCGCCCGTGGCCAGCAGGTCATCGATCAGAATGGTGCGGTCGCCCTTCTTCAGCGAGTCCGCATGAATCTCCAATACGGCCGTGCCGTATTCGAGTTCGTACTCTTCGCAAACGGTGTCCGCGGGGAGCTTGCCCTTCTTGCGCGCCGGAACAAAGGGGATGCCCATCGCGTATGCCAAGGCCGCGCCGAAAATGAATCCGCGCGCCTCCGCGCCCACGATGGCCGTGATGCCCCGTCCGCTGTACCGCTGCTTCCATTCCTCGATGACGTAATTGAACGCCTCGGGATACTTCAGCAACGTCGTAATGTCTTTGAACTGAATGCCGGGCTTGGGAAAGTCCGGGACGTTGCGGATCAGCGGGGCAAGGTCCATTTCCAACAGTCTCCTTCCATACGCGATTTTGGTGGTGCGCCCCACGATTGAGGGCGAATACAGCAGCTTCGGTTTTCGGCCCGTCCTTCGATTGTCTAGGGGCCGAAATCCTCCGTGCGCTCCCCTACGAACTTGCGCAGGCGTCGCATGACGTCGTTCTCGATTTGACGAATGCGTTCGCGCGTCAGATTGAATCGCCGACCCGTTTGTTCGAGGGTGTGCGCGCGTCCATCCATCAAGCCATAGCGATACCGGATGATGTTCTGTTCGCGCGGAGTCAACTGCTTCATGATTTCTTCGAGCTGTTGATCCAATTCGATCTGCGCAATGGCCTCGTCTACACGCCGCGGCTCAATGCTCTCCGGAATGCCGCGCCCGTTATCGTCGCTTGTCGATTCCAGGTTGTCCAAGGGCGATATGTCATCCACAAACGATTGTAGTTTGCGGGCCTCGGCAACCTTGATCCCCATAGTCACGGCGATTTCTTCGGGATCGGGACGCTTGCCAGTCCGGATATACAGCTCTTCGGAGGTCTTCTTATACCGCGAAACGTTGTCCGTCACGTAGACGGGGATGCGAACGGTCCGCCCGTAGTTGGAGAGCGCACGCGTGATTGCCTGCCGGATCCACCACGTCGCGTACGTCGAGAATTTGCAGCCGCGCGTGGGATCGTACCGGTCGACCGCCTTCATCAACCCCAGATTACCCTCTTCGATCAGGTCCTGAAGCTGGAGGCCGAAGTAGAGATATTTCTTCGCGATGCTGACGACTAAACGCAGGTTGGAAACGATCAGTTTCTTCCGCGCCTCTCCTTCCCCCCGCTGAGCCCCTTCGGCCAGCCGAATCTCTTCGGAGGCGGACAAAAGCGGAATGCGCGAGATTTCGGCCAGATAAGTGCTCAGTCCGGTCTCTCGTGTATCCGCCATCAGTCTCTCTTTACGGTAGTGGGGGATGTAACCGCGCAGGCGCCCGCTCGATTACCGGTCCATCCACGTGCGATTCCATTCCACGGGTCTGAGACGCAGTGCCGGTTGCGGCCAAGCGCTTCGGACGACGAGGCCGTCGGAACGCTCGACAAGTCGGGTCTCCGGCGCTTCATTCTACTGGAGCACCCCAGAGCGTTCAAGAATCACCGTTCGGGTGTTTTCGCGTGCCGTTAGCGAGCAATCCGGGAAGATATCCAATTGTTGCGACTTGGGATGAGCGTTCCGATGTGGCGAATGACTCCGGAGGCGCACAAGCGCGCCTATTCTCCTATGCGCCAAACCACGACTGGTTCCTTGTTCCTCTTTGAACGCGGGGGTGCCGTCACTATGTAGCCTGTTTCGGTGCGATTATATGTGACCGGATGTCCGCTCCAAGGGACTATTGGAATCGCGGGAATGACACTGGGCACGAGAACGTCAAGCTTCTCGGGATATGCGCCATTTGCATGCTTGTGGTCGGACAGCCCAAAGGCGAGCACCGCGATATCGCCCATCAGCACTTCGCGCGCGTAGGATTGAACAAATCCCGTCAATGCGCCAGTGTGCCCCATCATTTCGAAGCCAAGGTCCCCGCCCGTCGCGAGGTCGAGAGCGAACTTCGAGAACATTACAGCTTCTCGAAACTTGCCATCCTCTTCACCCTCGTCTCCTTCGTCACGCCAGAATTCCGGGGTGCATTTTCGTTCGAGTGCGGAGACTTGGTCCACTACCTTGTAGTACGGCTGTTCAAGCAAGGCGGCGAACTCGTCCGTAGCTTCGATGCGCCGGTAGTCCAGCAACGCTTCGCTACGACTGTCGCTCTTCCCATAGTTGAGGATAGGCCCGATTTCCGCTTTTCCGAACGACATTGCACGAAGCTCAGCGGCAAGCTTCTTGGTGTCGCGGGAGGCATGCGCCAATGCGACTATGCGTTGTTTGGTGTCTGCGTCGAGCATTCCCATTTCCGCAAGTAGCACTGCCGGACGCAGCATTCTTCGGGTCCATGGACCTGACATCAGAGTCCAGATATCCGAAACGGAGCTGCGATCTGGCCGGGGGCTCTCGGCAAGAGTACATAGCCGGTTCAACGCGATCAGTGCGCCTGACGCATCGTTTCGCTGTGCAAGTGCGACAATTCGGCAAGCAAGTAAATCGAGTGCGATTCGGCTTCGATTCAGCGCGTCGGATTCTGCTTGATCGTCTGCTGTTGCCGGAGCATCCGACCAGAACACACCCAAGTCTATGGCCGCCTCCATTTCTGTGAGAAACGGCGCATTGAGCACGTACTCGCGGAAATGCTCTTCGACTGCCTCAGGCGATTGCGAAGTTGGATCAAACTGCGCTTCGAAGGGGGTGAGTCTCCCCACTTCACGGAGAGGTCCCAGCCTGTTTGCTAAGTTTCCCAATGCCTTCTTCGAGATTGCCCCCGTTTGTCCCTCATTGCCTGAGTAACTTAGCAGATCATCCAGCGTGTCCTCTTCGACAGACAGCCACGCGTTGGCCAGCGTCTTGCGTAAATCCCAGTCTCGCGGTATTGGAGCGCCATCGGGAATGGCGGCGCGCGCCGCGGCTAACTCATCAATTTGGCGCTTCCGGTCGGCTGCCGCCTGCGCTTTCAATTCCTCGATGACTTTGCCGTATCGCGCTTCCAGTTCCGCGAATTCCTTTTCTGGAAATCCAAGAGACAGCACCCCCAACGAAGTGAGGAAGTACCCGAGCACGCACAATGCGCAGACAATAACGAGACCCGCCCCGGACAGTACCATCAGCAGTAGCTTCTTGCGTTGTTGCACGGCGTATCGTCTCCGGGGGGTCAGCTTAAAGCATGCGAAGAGAGCCAGTCCTAAGACGGCATGATAAGCGCTGTGGGTTTACTCGGCAAGTGAGGTAGATACCCTATGCCTCTTCCACGCTTTAGCGCGGCGACGCTGCTTGAAGACGGTTGATGGCGGAAGGCGTCGGAAGGATCACTCCGGCAGAGGCTCGCCTTTGGTCTCCGGTGCAAGCCAGATGAGAGCCATGCCGAGAATGTAGATCAGGGTGATGACCGCGCCCATCTTCGCGTAGTCGCCATCGAAATAGCCGACAAGCTGCCCCGCGGAAACGGCCCCGGCCGCGGCGAAGACGCGTCCGGTGTTGTAGCAGATGCCTTGCCCCGTGGCGCGCATACGCGTCGGAAACAACTCCGGAAGGTACAGCGGAAACCATCCGTAGAACGATGCGGTGAACAAGCCGACCACGAAGACCGTGGAGCCAAACAGGAATCCGTACTCCAAACCGCCGCGGTAGAGGAAGGCACACGAGAGGAGTGAACCCACGCACAACCCGAAGAAGGCCGACCTGCGACCAATACGTCCGCCGATTAAGGGGCCTATCAGGCAACCGACAATAGCGCCGAATGCGCTGCACATGCCGACCGTGGCCTTTGCTTCGGGGCGGCTGGCGCCGACGAGTTGATCGACCCATATCGGAATCCACTGCACCGATGCCCATGTGCCGATCAGCGCGATGGATGCGAAGGTGATGCCCAGCAGAGTATTTCTCAGGTAGGCGGGGCTGAAGACTTCGCGCAATGGGGCTGAAGGCCCGTGCTTCACGGATGCCTTCCAGCGCTCCGATTCGGGAACGGCCTTGAGGATGAAGAAGACGATGAACGCGGGCAGCACCCCAACAAGCCACATCCATCGCCACGATTCCGGGGTCACCGGGATTCTCTGGCCGATGAAACTTACCAACAGAAAGCCTACGTTGGCGGCGGCTCCAATGATGCCGGCCATCAGGGGACGAAGCCGCTCGGGCCAGCACTCCATCACCAGGGCAACGCCCAGCGACCATTCGCCACCCATGCCGAGGGCGGCAATGACGCGGAACAGACCAAGATGCCATGGCTCTTGCGCGAAATAGCCCAAGCCGGTGCAGATCGAGTAAGTGAGAATGCTGAGCGACATTGCGCGGACGCGCCCGATGCGGTCGCCGAGATAGCCGAAGATGAGTCCCCCGAGCGCGGCTCCGACGAGGAACAAGGCGGTGATGATCCCCATCCACTGGCCGACGAATGCGTCGACGTTTCCTTCTCCGTGGAACATGCTCTGCAGTGCGGGGCGGCCTACGATGGGAAAGAGACCCATTTCAAAGCCGTCGAATAGCCACCCCAAGAATGCCGCAAGCAACACAAGCAGATGACCGCGATTTACGGCTTCATTGTTTCCTCTGAATGTCGAAGGACTAGACATTGTGAGAAGAGTATCCCAATACACGCCGATATTCCACATCAATTTGTCTCGTCGCCTCCTCTGCGATAGGATTGGTGCGTCCTGGAACGAGCGATGAACTCGGCGCGCATGCAGAATCATCGTGCGCTGCAAACGCAAGGCTCTATCCCTAAGGAGACGACCATGACTTCTCTCGCCGCCGCTCCCATGCTTGGCCTGCTTGCTCTTTCCGCTCCCGATGCCCCGGTCAAGGCCGATATCTTCGACCGCGTTCGCCATTACTACGCGGACAACAACGGCGTGCGCATCCACTACGCGGCCTTGGGCGAGGGTCCGCTCGTAATCATGATTCACGGATTCCCCGACTTCTGGTATTCGTGGCGCTATCAGATGGATGCGCTATCCGAGCGGTTTCAGGTCGTGGCCATCGATCTGCGCGGCTACAACCTGAGCGATAAGCCGCAAGGCGTGGAGAACTACGCCATGCCGATGCTCGTCGGCGACGTGCTGGCCGTGATGAAGCATGTGGGAAGAGATAAGGCCATCATTGTTGGTCACGATTGGGGCGGCGCGGTTGCCTGGGGCGTGGCCATGGCGTTCCCCGAGAAGGTGGAGAAGCTCGTGGTGTGCGACCTGCCGCATCCAAGAGGACTGCGCCGCGAGTTGACGAACAATCCGAAGCAACAGAGAAACAGCGCGTATGCGCGCACCTTTCAGCAGGAAGGCGCCGAGGCTGCGCTGAGTCCGGAAGGTCTGGCCGACATCGTGGGTAAGATGGACGAAACGGCGCGGGCACGCTATGTGGAGGCGTTCGGAAAGTCGGATTTTGTGTCGATGTTGAATTATTACAAGGCCAACTACCCTCGCGAGCCTTACACGGAGGATACGTCGCCTGTCATTAAGGTGAAGCCTCCAGTCTTGATGTTTCACGGGCTGAAAGACTGGGCGCTGCTTCCCGCGATGTTGAACGACACCTGGGATTGGCTCGAACAGCCGCTCATGCTCGTCACCGTGCCCGACGGCGGCCACTGGGTTCACCATGACGCTCGCGATTTGGTGAGCAGCACGATGCTTTGGTGGATGAGCCAGTAGTAAACTGAGCTGGCGGTTCTTCCGCTTCAGGTTGAGGCTATTTCGATCGACACGACTTCGCAATAGACGTGCGTCGTCATGCAAGTGGCCGCTATCATGTCTTCTGGCTGAATGACAAGGGGTGCCGTGTCTCGACGGGGAGGAGGGATGTGATGAATCGCCGCAAATTCATGGTATCCGTCGGCGTGGGTTCTCTCGCAGCGGCAGCGACGCGGGGCGCCGCAACCGAGGGAAGCGCGCGTAAGCGAAATGTGGTCTTGTTTGTAACCGACGACCAAGGCACGGACGACGCCGGATGCTTCGGCAACCCCATTGTGAAGACGCCCGGGATCGATGCACTCGCGCGCGAAGGCGTCCGTATGACCTCCGCGTATTGCACCACGCCCAGTTGCAGTCCAAGCCGCTCCGTGTTGCTCACGGGCATGCACAACCATGCGAATGGTCAATACGGACTGGAGCACTCCTACCACCACTTTGCATCCTTTCCGAATCTGAAGACCCTGCCGGTGCTGCTTGCCGAGGCAGGCTATCGAACGGCCTCCGCCGGCAAGTTCCATGTCGCGCCAAAGGACACGTATCATTTTCAGCACACTATCGGAGGCGCTTCTCCGGTTGCCATGGCGGACAATTGCCGCGACGTCATTGCTTCCAGCGAGAACTCGCCCTTCTTTCTATATTTCTGCGTGACCGAACCCCATCGCCCATTCAAGCGAGAGGGTTCCGAACCGATTAACCCTTCGGATGTTCGTGTTCCGGCGTTCTTGCCGGACCTTCCCGAAAGCAGGGAGGAATTGGCCGAGTACTACGCTTCGATTCAGCGCGCCGATTCGGGATTGGTTCGGCTTCAAGAAATCCTTCGAGAGACGGGCCATTGGGATGACACGTTGATCATTTGTCTGTCCGACAACGGCATGCCGTTTCCCGGAGCCAAGACGAATCTTTACGAGCCGGGCATTCACCTTCCCTGCGTTATACGGAATCCGTATTCCGCTCGAAGGGAAGCGGCATGCGACGCGATGGTGACGTGGGCGGACGTTGCTCCAACTATCCTTGATTTTGCTCAAGTCCCCCCGGTTGCCGGTTTTCACGGACGTTCATTTCTCTCTGCCGTCGAAAGCGACAGCCCCCAGGGGTGGGACGAAACCTATGCATCCCACACCTTTCATGAAGTCACGATGTACTACCCGATGCGAATGATCCGGACGCGCACGCATAAGCTCATCTGGAATATCGCTCACGGCCTGGAATTTCCTTTTGCTTCCGATCTGTGGGGGTCCAAGACGTGGCAAGCCGTGCTTGCCCGAGGCGACTCCCACTATGGCCCGCGCTCGGTGGAGGCCTATCGCAACCGCCCGGCTTTCGAACTTTATGACCTTGAGACCGACCCGAACGAAGTGAACAACCTCGCGTCGGATCCAAACCATGCCGACATACTCGTCAATTTGAAGACCAGACTGAAAGCCTTTCAGGCCGCCACGAAGGATCCGTGGATTCTGAAATGGGACAGGGAGTGAATCTGCCGCATCGAGCCGCCGAGACGAGTCGCAATTCGGCGCATTTCTTGACACGCAAAGGCGCGGTTCGTTAAGATAAGCGGAAGCTTGTGCCGGATGGCCAAATTGGTAAGGCTCCTGGCTCTGGACCAGGGAATTCTAGGTTCGAATCCTAGTCCGGCAACCATGTATATACCGGAAGCGCGAAGGCGGTTCCGCAGCGTTTGTGGCCCGTTCATCTAGGGGTTAGGATGCAAGATTCTCAGTCTTGTCACGGGGGTTCGAATCCCCCACGGGCTACCATTTCTTTCTAACTCTACTCAATAAACGACTTACAAAACCTTCGTTGTGTCACCCGGCGTTGAGAATTACTGAAAATTGCCGAGTTCTGTGTCACGGGGTGACACTGGGTGACGCAGAATCCGTTGGGTGACGCACGCGAAAACGCCAGCAAAAGCAGGGTATCGGTTTCCGCACAAAAGAGAATCCCCGGCCGGGAAAGCCGGGGATCTGCCTACTCTGAGATGGGGGCTATCGGACGTGGCGTCGAAACCAGGCAGCTCTTGCCAACACGTCGGCGCTGTAGTTCTTGTGCGCGGTATAGGCATCGACGTCCATACCGGCCTTGGCTGCTTTCAGGACATTACCGGGCCCGCAGTTGTAGCCAGCAATCGCAGCGCGCAACAAGTCTCTTTCGGGTAGCTTCAGCTTCAACTCAAGGAACCGTTTCGATTGCCCGAGCACGCGGCCACCGTGGATGATGTTCTGTTCCGGATCCTGCCATGGTCCTATCCGAGCAAACTCGTGGGCATCGTAGTCGATTTGGAGAAGTCCGCGGCCAAATCCAAGCCCGTCGTCAGGCATGGTGGACTTCCGAATGTTCTTCTTGAAGCCGCGAGGGCACCAGTCGCCAGTGCCTGCTGGCCCTTTCGGTCTGAGCGCAAGTCCCCACAGTGACTCACGACTGCCTATGGCCAGGATAATCGACGGGTGGCAGTCCCCCTCGCCAGCTGCTCGCTTGATGAAATCCATCCATTGCCGCGCAATGGAAAGCTGTTCGAGAAGGCTTGCGTCTGAATCTGCGTAACGAACGAGCATGTTACTTGCTCGCCGAATCGGCCGGCGCGGTCTTCCGGTCGAGTTCAGCCTCGATGAGCTGCCGAATCATTTCGCGCAACCCAGTCCCGCCCTCAGACGAGGCTTGTTGCTGCAGTGCTTGCGCAAACGCCTGTGCGATAGCCTCTTTGATGGGGTCGGTCTTTGGGTTCTGGGCGTTGTACAGGTCAAGCTGCCCAAGATTTCCAACGTAGGTACTCAAGATGGGCGCCAGAGCGCCAATGAACCCCTCCATCATGGCGCGCGTGTTCTCCGCCTGGATTTGAGCCATCAGCGGTAACATCTTCGCTTGCTCGACAGTGTTCGCCGATCCATCCTGGGCAATGGCGATATGTCCATC
>JBAZRU010000036.1:0-1215 GCA_041662805.1 Candidatus Hydrogenedentales bacterium
GGTGGCGTTGGAGTCGGACTTTGTTCCGTCGCCTCGCCCATGTACATCTCCGAAGTCGCGCCCCCGCGCATGCGCGGCGGCTTGGGCGTCATGTATCAATTGGCAATCGTCGTGGGAAGCATCGCGGCGCCATTCATCTCGTACGTGATCATCAAGACGACGCCCGAATCCGTCTGCTGGCGATGGATGTTCGCATCGGAACTCATACCGGTCATCGTCTTCATCGGATTGCTTGCCGTGCTTCCCGAGAGTCCGCGCTGGCTCGCGGGGCGTGGCCGCAACGAGGAAGCCCTTGCCATCCTCACGCGTGTCGATGGCCCCGTTTCGGCAAAAGGGGAAATGGACGCGATTCGCATCTCGCTTCAAGAAGTTGCGGGACGTTGGTCCGAGTTGTTCGCGCCCGGCATGCGCTATGCCCTCCTGATTGGCTTTCTGCTTGCCTTCTTCAACAACTGGACGGGGTGGAGCGTGATGAGCGGCTACATCCCCATGCTGTTCGAAGCATCCGGCCTCGACGACCGTTCTCAGGCGTTCTTGCAGTATGCGGTTACGTACGGCTTCATGGGCGTTGTAACTATGATTGCGTGCTGGACCGTGGATCGCGTAGGGCGCCGGCCCCTGTGGCTATTTGCGTCCGTCCTTATGGCCATCGTCACCGCGCTGGCGGGAGCTGTGTTCCACTTCCATCTCAGCGGCGGCTTGGTCCTCGTCGTTATCATCCTGTGCACCGTCCCCCACGGTATCGCGCTGGGACCCTTGCCATGGCTGATGATGTCGGAGATCTTCCCCACGCGCCTGCGCGCCAAGGCTCTGTCGTTGACTACTGCATTCTTGTGGCTGACGATCTTCAGTGGCGCGCAACTGTTTCCGCTCCTTTCCCAGCGTTCGACTGAGTTGACCGGCTCGGTAGGCGGCGCGTTCTGGCTGTTTACCGTAGTGTGTGTTTTCGCATTCTTCTTCGGCTTGTGGATCTTGCCCGAAACCAAAGGCCGGACCCTCGAAGAAATTTCGGCTTCGTGGAAACGCAAAGCATCCTGACAGGGAGAACAGCACCATGAAGAGTCGCAGAGAATTTCTAGACATGATGGTCAAAGGGACCGGCGCTATGTGCCTGGCTGGCACCGCCTCTTCGGCGCTTGCAGCGGAGGCTCCCGCGGGCGCAGCGCCTACCACGAAGAGCAAACTCATCGAGGTTCTGACGAAGGTGGGCAAACC
>JBAZRU010000036.1:1225-17685 GCA_041662805.1 Candidatus Hydrogenedentales bacterium
CCGCCGCGTGTCGTCACGAATCCCGACGGAACAACCGTGCTTCTGCTTCCCTACGGGGGGCGCGTCTTGGGATTGTTCGCTCCGGGAAGCGAAGAGAACTTCTACTGGACGCATCCCGCGCTCGCGTCGGTCGACACGGCCAAAGAATTCTACGCGAGCACGGATTGGAAGAACTCCGGCGGCGACCGCACGTGGCTGGCGCCGGAAGTGGACATCTTTCTGCCGAAGTTTCCTGACACGTCCACCTACTTCCAACCCCGCGAATTGGACCCAGGTGACTACAAGGCCGTCGAGCAAAATGGCTCCCTGCAACTTGTCAACGAATTGAAGTTGCACCTTTCACGGCCCAATCGCGATGTCAGCCTGCGGATGGCAAAGAGTGTTGTGCCTGCGGCCAACCCGCTTCGATTCGAGAAGGACATCGACCAAAGCGGTGTCGCCTTTGCCGGATACACCCAACTGACCCAACTCGAAATGGTCGGGGCAAACACCGCCGAAACGCCCATGATCGGCTTGTGGAATCTCGTGCAGATGCCGCACAACGGCGAATTGCTCATTCCCGTGTACAGCAAGACCACGCCCAAGATTTGGTTCGGCGAAATCACCGCGGACGATCTCCTCGCGGGAGATCATCTCATCCGGTACAAAATGCGCGCCAAGGGCGAGCACAAACTCGGCGTGCGCGCCATCGCGACGACCGGACGCGTTGGATACCTTTACGGCGCGGGCGATACCTCCGCGCTCATCGTCCGCAGTTTCAGCGTCAATCCCTCTGGCGAGTATGTAGATGCCCCATGGAAAGACCCCGAGGACCTTGGCTATTCAACGCAGGCCTGCAACGTCAACAGCGCGTTGGGCGCGTTCAGCGAACTCGAATACCACATTCCCGCAATCGGCGGTAAGACGGGCGAAATCCGCTGCAACGATGCCGCACAAGTGTGGGCCTTCCGAGGACCATCCGAGCGGATCATCGCAATCGCTCGCGTCCTGTTGTCGGCAGAAGTGTAATCGTGAAACGGAAATGAACATGGATCCTTGCACAAACAAAGCAGTGGTGACCTTCGGCGAACTCCTGTTGCGTCTGGACCCGCCTGCCATGCAGCGATTCACGCAGGCGGATTCCTTCACCGCGCGCTACACCGGCGCGGAGGCGAACGTCGCGGCATCGCTCGCGGGCTTCGGCATGGAAGCGTTCGCCGTATCGAAAGTGCCCGAACACGAGATCGGGCAAGCGTGCGTGAACTACCTGCGGCGCTTCGGCGTTCGCACGGAGTTCATTGTGCGCGGGGGTGACCGCTTGGGCATCCTGTATGTGGAGACCGGCTTCTCGCAGCGCCCGTCGAAAGTGATCTACGACCGGAATTACAGCAGCATCCGCGAGGCGAACCCTGCCGAATTCGATTGGAAGTCTATCTTCGCGGGCAAGCACTGGTTCCATTTCTCCGGCACCGCGCCCGCGCTCGGCGCGAACGTAGTCGCCGTGCTCGAAGATGCCCTTGACGCCGCCAAAGCTCTTGGCGTCACGACAAGTTGCGACTGCAATTATCGGAGCAAGTTGTGGGAACCGGAAGAGGCAGGGCGTGTGCTTTCCAGTCTGATGGGGCGCGTCGACGTCCTAATCTGCGGTGTCGAAGATGCTCAAAAACTCTTCGGCATCCACGCGCCGGTTGATCTCGTGGGGGACGAAGAGGCCCACGCCTCCTACGTAGCCAATCGGTTGCGCGATCACTTCGGTTGCACATGGGTCGCCATGACCATGCGCGGCGGCCAGTCCGCGTCGCTCACCCAATATGCCGGAATGATCTGCGGTGCGGACGGAAGCTGCTTCAGCAAGACCTACGAGATCGAGGTCGTGGACCGTGTCGGCGCGGGCGATGCCTTCGCGGCTGGCATTATCTACAAACTTCTGTCGAATAGCTCCGCAATTGAAGCCGTAGAATTTGCAGCCGCCTCCGCATGTCTGAAACACACAATCCCCGGTGACTTCAACATTGTGTCCGTCGCCGAAGTCGAACAACTACTCGCTGGCGGCCAAGGTGGCCGTGTCCAGCGTTAGGATAAGGAATACGTCCGTGAACAAGACTGATATGTTGAAACGAATCCACGACGAATGGCTCGTGCTCATCCTGCGGGGCGACACGCCGCAACAAACCGAAGATACATTCGACGCTCTTATCGAAGGAGGCGCGACCTTGTTGGAGGTGCCGTTCACGACAGAGGGCGCTCCGGGGATCATTCGCCGCCTGCGAGATAAGCATGGCGACCGCGTCATCGTCTCGGCGGGAACTGTCACGACGCGCGAGCAGGCAAAAGCCGCCATCGACAACGGCGCGCAAGGTATCGTCTCCCCGAACCTGTATGCGCCCGTCGTGGAAGAAGCCGTCAATGCCAACGTCGTATCCGCGCCGGGTTGTTTCACGCCAAGCGAACTCGCCGATGCAATGCGGATGGGCGCGGATATCATCAAGCTCTTCCCCTGCGACCTGGTAGGGCCGCGCTTCGTTTTCTTTATGCAGGGGCCGTTTCCCGGCGTACGCATCATGCCCGCCGGAAGCATCACCATCCACAATATGGAAGCTTACAATGCGGTGGGTGCATTCGCGGGTGTTGCGGGCGTGACCACCGAAATGCCTTTGGCGGATGCCGTGAAGAACAGACGCTTCGCCGAGATCACCGCCTGCGCCCGCGAATGGACGGCGGCTGTCCGAAAGATGAAAGCGAAGGAGGCCACGAAGTGAGCGTCGTAGAAACATCCGACTTCAGACGCTTGCCGATTACCGAAATGGAATTGCGCATCGCAGCGTTCGAGGCGCGCCTGAACGCGTCCATGCGTTCCGCCCGCGATTCCAAACAATGGGTGCGGGATGCGTTGCGTCGCAAGGGCTCGGGGCGCTGCCCCGTCCGCATGAAACGACTTTCGCTGGACGTCATTCTCAAATACGGCGATTCGCTTGCGGACCTCTTCGACACGTACCCTGACGATGTCGTCGCCGTGATCCCTTACGACATTACGCTCGGATATCAACCGCCCGACAAGTCACCGCGTGTCAATCCCGTCGAGGCGATGACGCGTGGCATGGAATGGGTGGACGAGTGGGGGACGCGATGGGGCCACGCATTCGGAGGCGTCGGCGCGACCCCCGTGGACTATCCGCTCAAAGACTGGTCTATGCTTGATGCTTACCTTCGCGAAGCGATGCCTTCCGCGAATATTCCCGGACGTATGGACGATGCCGAACGCGCGCTTGCCATGCACAAGTCGTCGAAGTACTGTTTCGGAATCGTGCACTTGGCCTTGTTCGAGCGCCTCCATTCGTTGCGCGGCATGGAGAACGTGTTCACCGATTTCTACCTGTGCGAACCCGAAGTCCACAGACTCCTCGACGCCCTCGAAATCTACCTGCTTCAAATGGTTCACCGCTGGGCGGTTCTTGGCGCGGACGCGGTCTTCATGACGGACGACTGGGGGTCGCAGAACGGCCTGCTGATTTCGCCGGACCTGTGGCGCGCTCTGTTCAAGCCTTACTACAAGCGCGTCTTTGAAGAAATCCACGCGCTCGGTATGGACGCGATTTTCCACAGTTGCGGAAACGTCACGGCAATCGTCGCCGATCTCATCGACATCGGTTTGGACGTGCTCGATCCCGTGCAACCCGGCGCGATGGATATCGAGCACCTTGCCCGTGAATTCGGCGGTTCCCTGGCATTCAGCGGGGCGGTGGACATTCAAGACCTGCTCGTGCGCGAATCACCGGCGCGCATTAAAGATGAACTTCGCCGGATTGTCGATACCCTCGGAAAGCCGTTCGGGGGCGCGTTGCTCCTGGGCCCGGCGAATGTGATGACCCCGGACATCCCGTTTGAAAACCTCGTGGCGCTCTTCGAAGCGGCGCACAACTACGAATAGAAGGTGAAGACCGCTCCATGAAAATCGACGCTGCGAATCTGAAGTCTCTTGTAACCACGATCTTTACGGGCCGCGGACTCTCCGCGCGCGACGCCGGCATCATGGCCGATTGCCTCGTCCACGCAAATCTGCGCGGAACGGATTCGCACGGCGTTATGCGGATTCCGCACTATGTGTCGCGCGTCGATGCGGGTTCCATCAATCCACGTCCCGAAACGAAGGTCGAGAAGACGGGCCTTGCCACGGCGACTGTCGACGGCGATCACGGATTTGGCCCTGTAACGACGTGGGGCGCCATGGGCGTTGCGATCGAGCTCGCCCGCGAGGCGGGCGTTGCCTTCGTCGGCGTCAATCACAGCAACCACTGCGGCGCACTTTCATTCTTTGCCCATCGCGCCATGGAAGCAGGGATGATTGGTTTTGTGTTTACGCAAACGGATAAAGGCGTAGTGCCGTTCGGTGGCCGTCTGCCGTTCTTCGGTTCGAATCCCCTGTGCGTCGGCGTGCCCACGCAATCTGGTTCTCCCGTGGTGTTGGATATGGCCACGAGCACCGTCGCTGGCGGCCATGTCTACAAAGCGCGGCTGGAGAACAAGCCGATTCCGCCCACGTGGGCCTTGGACAGCGAAGGAAAGCCCACGACCGATCCGCACAAGGCAGCATTCTGGACGCCAGCAGCCGGCGCGAAGGGCTACGGTCTCGGGGCCGTGATTGACGTGCTCACGGGCCTGCTCTCCGGCGGGACCTTTGGTCCCAATATCCCGATCATGTACGGCGATCTCGACAAGAAGCGTGATTTGTGTCACCTCGTCGGCGCGCTGGATTACCGGCGCTTCGCGGGCGGCGACGCGTTCCGCGAACAAGTTGCCGCGATGGTCACGGCGCTGCACGCCGCGCCAACAGCCGAGGGCTTTGATCGAGTATTGGCTCCCGGTGAACCCGAGTATTTGCGTTCGCTCGAACGATCGGCGAACGGCATTCCGCTTGACGATCAACTCTGGAACGAAATCAGCGCACTAGCCCCCAAGGCGGCAGCGGATGAATGAGTCAGCTAATTGGACTACGAAGAGAGAGCGCGGAAACCAGGGACTGACACAAGCGGAGTCCGCTACCGCGGACGGAGACGTGTCTGTCCCTGCTTTCCGCGCCCACGGATAAGTTGAAGTATTGGAAGACAGTGTGCCTGCTTTCCGCGCCGTAGCGAGCATACGTACGAAAGGGAGGAAGACGCGTGAAGAAAGTCATTATCACCGACCATGGTTTCCCCAACATCGAATACGAACGAGGAGTCATCGAGCCAGCAGGGTTTGAGTTGGAGACCATTCAACCCATCTGTAAGACCGAAGACGACATCATCCGCACGTGCGGCGACGCCGATGTGTTGATCGTGCAGTGGGCCCCCGTAACGCGGCGCGTCCTCGAAGCGCTGCCCAAGGTCCGTTGCATCGTGCGTTACGGTGTTGGCGTGAACAACTTCGATCTCGACGCAGCCAAGGACCTCGGCGTGGTTGCGGCCAACGTGCCCGACTTCTGCGTGGAAGAAGTCGCGAACCATGCGCTGGCGATGATCCTCTCGCTGTGCCGCCGCATTCCGCAAGACCACAACCAGATCGTCAAGGGCGGCTGGGGAGTGAATCCGTTTCGTCCCATTCCCGCATTGACCGACTTGACCCTTGGCCTCGTAAGCTTCGGGAAGATCGCGCGCAACCTCGCCCACAAGGCGTCGATGCTCGGCTTCTCCGTCATTGCGCACGATCCTTTCCTCAAGCCGGAAGCGTTTGCCGCGAACAACGCCAAACCGGCTGGATTCAAGGAACTTCTGGCGCAGTCCGATATCGTCTCGCTACACTGTCCGCTTGTGAAGGAAACCACGCACCTGATCGATGCGAATGCCCTCGGCCTGATGAAGCCCGGCGCTATTCTCATAAACACGTCGCGCGGTCCCGTGGTAGATGAACCTGCTCTAGTCGATGCCTTGAAGGCCGGCCACCTCGGCGGCGCGGGGCTTGATGTATTTGAAGCGGAACCTTTGCCCGCTGGCAGCCCGTTGCGCGATTTCCAGAATGTGATACTCACGAGTCACGCAGCGTCCGTATCGGAAAAGGCTGTTGTTATGTTACAGACCAAGGCAGGCGAGGCGGCGCGTGACTTCCTGCTTGGCAAAGACCCCGTGTCGCGGCTCGTTTAGGTTAACGTTAAGAGAATTCTCAACAGGAGTTCCTGATATGAAGTTTGTTCGATTCGAAACGACGAAATATCCGCAGGGCGTCTATGGCTTGGTGGGTGATCAAGGCGAGATACGCGTATTGAAGGGCAGCCTAATGGACAGGCCGGAACCCACCGGCGAAATCCTCGGCGAGAAAGACATCGTGCGATACCTGCCGCCTGTCGACCCTCCCAACATCCTTTGCGTCGGGCGCAACTACCGCGAACATGCCGCGGAAACCGCCGATGAATTGCCTACATCACCGTTACTTTTCATCAAAGCCACTTCCGCCGTGAACGCGCACGAATGCGACGTGGTCATTCCGTCGATTGCGCCTGAGTTCATCGACTACGAAGCCGAACTCGTCGCCATCATCGGTAAGGCCGCCCGAAACGTCTCCGTGGAGACAGCCCTTGACTACGTGTTCGGCTACACCTGCGGCAACGACGTCTCCGCGCGCGATTTCCAGAAGAGCGACGGCCAATGGGCGCGCGCGAAGAGCCTCGACACCTTCGCGCCTATCGGGCCGTATGTGGTCACGGATGTCGACGTGAGCGATGTGCGTGTGCGCATGCTGCTCAACGGCGAGGAAATGCAGAACCAGTCCACGAAAGACATGGTCTTCAACGTCGCCACTCTCATCAGTTACTTCAGCCAGACCATGACGCTCCTTCCGGGAACGGTGCTCTACACCGGCACGCCGAGCGGTATCGGTCTCGCGCGGAAGCCGCCGCGTTTGCTCAGACCCGGAGACGTGTGCGAAGTCGATATCGAGAAGATTGGCGTGCTCCGCAATCGCATGGTGGCCGGCAACTAAGCGTGGGACAACTTATGAAGACACTCGCCATCGAGATTGAGGAGACGCAAGTACCCGACGGAGGCGTGGCCTTGTGGTGGCTTGCCCAAGCAGGGTTCGTGTTCAAGAACGCTGCCGGCAAGGTGCTCTACGTGGACCCGTACCTGTCGAATGTGGTCGAGAAAGCCTTCGGTTTCAAGCGCCTTTCGCTGGCTCCAATCGCGATGGAAGACGTGCGCGCCGACTGGGTCGTGAGTTCCCATGAGCATCTCGACCATCTCGACACGGACGCGCTCCCGGTGATTGCGCGCAACAATCCTGCGTGCCGGTTTGCGGGCACGATTGCGTGTGTGCCCGAATACGAGAAGATGGGCATTCCGGATAGCAGGCTCGTTCTCCTTGAGGCAGGCGAGCGATGTGCGTTGGATGGCGTGGACGTCATCGCGTCGCGAGCCGACCACGGCGATTTGTCGCCGACGGCGCTGTCGCTCGTACTCGACTTTGGCGGCGTTCGAGTGTTGTTCACGGCAGACACGGCATTGAACATCCCGTTGATTCAGCCTCTGATCGATCTCAAACCGGATGTCTTAATCACGTGCATCAACGGGCGCTTCGGCAATCTCGATGCCGAACAGGCCGCTGAACTCACGGCGCTCGTTTCGCCGCGCGTCGTCGTCCCGTGCCATTTCTGGATGTTCAAGGAACACAACGGCGATCCGGAATCGTTTATCCAAGCATGCTCCCGGCGATGCCCGCACGTCCCTGTGCGGCTCTTGACGCCCGGAGAAGGATTCTGTTGCACAACACAGGATATTGAGGCGATTCGCCCAGTATCGTAGAAGGAAGAACCATGGCAAGAAGGATTCGTTTTATCGAGGCGCTGCGCGAAGGCATGCGCCAGGAAATGGAGCGTGACCCCTCGGTCTTCATTATGGGTGAAGGCGTGGGGCCGCACGGAAGCGCATTCAAACAAACCGACGGCCTTTGCGCCCAGTTCGGTGAAGAGCGTCTGCGCGACACGCCGATTTCGGAGTTGGCCATTGCGGGCACGGCCGTCGGTGCGGCCCTCATGGGTATGCGCCCAATCGCCGACCTGATGTGGATCGACTTCTCCATGCTCGCCATGGACCAGATCTGCAACCAGGCCGCGAAGCTGCGCTACATCTCGAACGGCCAGGTGAAAGTGCCGCTCGTGTATCGCATGTCCACCGGGAAATCGAAGTCTAACGCCGCCCACCACTCGGGGTCGTTCTACTCGTGGTTTATCAATACGCCCGGCTTGAAGGTCGTGTTGCCCAGCACGCCCTATGACGCGAAGGGACTCATTATCTCGGCAATTCGCGATGACGACCCCGTCATTTACCTCGAGCACAAACTCCTCTTCAACACGCGCGGGGAAGTCCCCGAAGAGCCTTACGAAATCCCCATCGGGGTCGCCGAGGTGAAGCGCGAAGGCACAGACCTGACTATCGTGGCCAACGGCGCCATGGTGGGATTCAGCATGGCCGCCGCCGAAGTGATGGCGAAAGAAGGCGTGTCCATCGAGATCGTGGATCCGCGTACTCTCATGCCCTACGACGGCGAAGCCATCTTGAAGTCCGTGCGCAAGACCGGACGCCTGCTCGTTGTCGAGGAAGGATTCCGCTTCTGCGGTTTTGGGTCCGAGATCATCGCGCACGTCGTAGAAAATGCGATGGACGCATTGCGCGTGCCGCCGAAGCAACTCACGACGATGCACACCACCATCCCCTTTAGCCCCCCTATGGAAGATTACGTGTTCCCCAACCCCGAGCGCGTCGTGGATGCTGTGCGCGCCATGCTGAGCGCATAGGCTCCAGGAGACATCGATCATGGACAAAGCAACGAAGATTCGACTACTCAACACCATGCTGCGCATCCGCAAAGCGGAATTGCAGTTGGCCATTCTCTACAAGAACGGAAAAGTGCCGTGCGCCGCGCACCTCTATGAAGGACAAGAGGCCATCGCCGCGGGCGTGTGCGACCACCTGACCCACAACGATTGCCTGACCAGCACCCACCGCGGCCACGGCCATTGCATCGCCAAAGGCATGGACATGAAAGAAATGGTCGCCGAAGTGTGCGCGCGCAAGACGGGATGCTGCGGCGGCAAAGGCGGCACCATGCACTTGTTCAAGCCCGACATCGGCGTCATGGGCACTATTGGCATCGTGGGCGCGGGCATCCCCATCGCCGCGGGCATCGCGCTCGCCATGAAAATGAAGAAGACCGATTACGTGGCCGTCAGCTTTTTCGGCGACGGCGCGGTCAACAACGGCGCTTTTCACGAGAGCTTGAATCTGGCCTCGTTGTGGAAGCTCCCCGTCATTTTCATCTGCGAGAACAATCACTACGCGACCTCCGTGGCCGTATGGCGCTCCACTTCTATTGCGAAGATCGGCGATCGCGCCGCCTCCTACGATATGCCTGGCATCCACGTGGACGGCAACTGCGTCGATCTCGTGTATGCCGCCATGGAGACGGCCGTGAAACGCGCGCGCGCAGGAGAAGGCCCGACGCTCATTGACTGCGAAACCTACCGCATTCGCGGCCACTATGAAGGAGACGACGCCCTCTACCGTAAGAAAGACGAAGTGCTCGAAGCGCGCAAACACGACCCCATCGAATACTGGAAACATGAATTGATCACTGAGGGTGCACTCACGGAAGAGGAGTTCGACGCCATGGCGGCGCAGGCGGACGCGGAAGCGGAAGCGGCCGGTGAGTTCGCGCAGAACAGTCCCTTCCCGGATCCCGAAGAAGCCCTCATGCTCACGGCTAAATGCTAAAGGAGAATACACGCATATGGCGCACGTTATCGTAATGCCCCGGTTAGGGCAGACTATGGAAGTTGGCGAGATCGTCGATTGGCTGAAGGCCGAAGGCGACAAGGTTCAGAAGGGCGAACTCCTGATGAACGTTCAGACCGACAAGTCCACGCTGGAAGTCGAGTCGGATTTCTCCGGTGTCCTCTACAAGATCCTCGCGACTCCGGAAAACGGAGAGATCGATTGTTTTGAACCCATCGGGATCATTGCCGATCCCGGCGAAACCGTCGATGTGGATGCGGTATTGGCGGAGTTCCGAAAGAAGCAAGGGGCGTAGTACATGCAGGCAGATTTGAGCGGCAAAGTAGCCATCGTGACGGGCGCTGCCCAGGGAATTGGCCGCGCCATCGCGGAGGCCTTTGTGCGCAACGGCGCAGTGGTGGCCCTCGCGGATATCCAAGAGGAGAAGGGGTGCGCCACCGCTGCGGAACTCGGAGCGGCTGCTTCGTTCTATCCCTGTGACGTTTCGAACGCAATGCAAGTGCGCGAAGTCTTTGCGGCGGTGGTCGAAGCGCACGGACGTCTCGACATCGCCGTGAATAACGCGGGTATCAACACCGGCAAGCCCGAAGAGCGCGTCACCATCGACCAGTATCCGGAGGAGGTTTGGCGGCGCATCATGAGCGTCGATCTCGACGGTGCGTTTTATTGTTCCAAGGCGGCCGCGTCGCACATGGTGTCGGCGAAATCCGGCGTCATCGTCAACATCGCATCCATCGCCGGCGTTGTACCTTTGCGGCTTCAAGTCGGCTTCGTCGCCGCGAAGGCCGGTGTAATCCGCATGACCGAGGCAATGGCCGCGGAGCTGGGCCCGCTCGGCATTCGCGTGAACTGCGTTTCTCCCGGATCGACGCTCGTCCAAGGGACGCGGCAGCTCTTCTACAGCAACAAGGAAGTTGCCGAACGGCTGACGTCGTTCATCCCGCAGCGCCGCCCCGGAGAAACGCATGAAATCGCGAACGCCGTGTTGTTTCTGGCCTCCGATGCCGGTTCCTATGTGAACGGGCACAACTTAATCGTCGATGGCGGTTGGACGTGTGGTTTCTCGCGGGATTTCTAAATGGAAGTACCCTCAAACAGCACCGATGAAGCGAATGGCGCCATCGCTCAGACGCCCACCGGAAATCCGCAGGCAAGATCTCGTAGACTTGGTCACATGGTGTTCCGTCTCCTGTTCCTGCTTTGCATTGCCTACGCGGGAGTCTTTCTTGTGCTGAGCTACCTACAAACCTCAATTATCTTCCCCGCATTCGGGTCTGTATGGCAGACGCCCGCCGACGCTCCCTATCAGTGGGAGTATGAAGATGTGGCACGCTCGGTCGAAGGACATACGACGCGCGGTTGGTATATCCCCGTGGAAAACGCGCGCGCCACGCTGCTCTTTTCGCACGGCAACGGCGGCACCATCGCCGACCGGCTCGAGTTCGTGGAAATGTTTAAACCGATGGGTCTCAACGTCCTGCTCTATGACTACGGCGGTTACGGCGACAGCACAGGCCGCCCTTCGGAGGAACGCTGCTACGCCGATGCGCGCGCGATGTGGCACTACCTGACGGTCGACAAAGGCATTCCCGCCAGCCAGATTATCCTCTTTGGCGAATCCCTTGGCGGCGGTGTCACGGTGAACTTGGCGACGGAGGTCACGCCCGGCGCCGTCGTGCTGCAGAGCACATTTCTATCCATTGCCAAGCGCGCACACGAAATGTTCCCCATTGTTCCCGTGCGCCTGTTTCTGCGCCACCACTTCGACAACGCGGCTAAGATTGGCGGCATTGAAGCTCCCATCCTGATCATCCACAGTCCGGACGACACCATCATTCCCTATCACCACGGGAAAGACCTCTTCGCGCTTGCCCCTGATCCAAAGTCGTTTCTCGAAATCCGCGGCGATCACAACGAGGGTCCATTCCAATCCCAGCGCACGTACATGAACGGCATTGCGGATTTCCTCGACAAGACCTTCGTCCGTTGAGCGGCCTCCAATTCCGCCTTCCCAATCATTGCTGATTCCGCTTTGCTCTGATAGACTTCGTTCCTACTCTGCTTTCAAAGCCGGGCACATCAGTGCGGTGTCCCACTTGAGCGGAACTAGTAGTTTCAGGGGGGAATCGAATGATCGGGCAACTCGATTCATACGCCAATCGCTATCGGCATGCATTGCTCGATGATTGCCTTCCGTTCTGGTTGCCGCGGCTGCTTGATTCGGAGTGTGGCGGGTTCCTGCACTGTGTGGACAGAGATGGTGCGGTTGTCGATACCGACAAATCCGTGTGGGCACACGGGCGAATGTCCTGGGTGTTGTTTGAACTCTTCAACTCGGTGGACCCCAATGAAGACTGGCTGCGATGGGGAGAGCACGGGCTTCGCTTTCTGGAGAAGCACTGCTTTGACGACGACGGCCGCATGTTCTTTCAGGTCACTCGCGACGGCCGCCCCATTCGCAAACGGCGGTATGCTTTTAGCGAATCCTTTGCCTCCATTGCGTATGCCGCTCATGCCCGGGCAACGGGTGACGCAACGTCTGCGCGCCGCGCACGCGAATTGTTCGATCTCTTTGTGCGATGGAATTTCACACCAGGGTTGATGCCGGCGAAATTCGAAGACACCAGGCCTTCCATTGCAATGGCCCCGCGAATGATTGCCCTTGTCACGGCCCAGGAGCTGCGGGAGTGCCTAGGGGACGAACCGCAGTTGCGCGGGTGGATTGACCGGAGTATCGACGAGATAGAACGCTACTTCGTGAAGCCTAAGCTGGAATGCGTCATGGAAATGGTTGCTCCAAACGGAGACGTGCTCGACCACTTCGACGGGAGAACGCTCAATCCGGGACATGCCATTGAGGGTGCGTGGTTCATCATGCGCGAGGGAGAGTTTCGCAACGATCCACGGCTCGTTCGTCTGGGATGCCAAATGCTGGATTGGATGTGGTGTCGCGGCTGGGATAACAAATTCGGCGGCCTCTTCTATTTTCGAGATGTCCATGGAAAGCCCGTTCAGGAGTATTGGCAAGACATGAAGTTCTGGTGGCCTCACGACGAGGCCCTGATAGCCACCCTGATGGCATGGCGTCTTACCGGAGAGGAACGCTATGCGCAATGGCACATGAAACTACACGACTGGGCATTCGGCCATTTCGCAGACCCAATCCACGGAGAGTGGTTCGGCTACCTTCACCGCGATGGTTCGCTCTCAACGTCACTTAAGGGCAACCTGTGGAAGGCAGCGTTCCATCACCCCCGCGCTATGCTTCGATGCTGGCGGATGTGTGACGGTAACGTGGGCCACACCGCTACTTGACCCGCCACACGTGAATGACTGGTTTTATGCCGTCCGCGAAGGGTTCCAGGATGTACAGAAGGTCATGCGTCCGGTCGTAGGCGACGGAGCCGATGCGGAATCGCCGTTGTACGCCCGCACCAATCATCTCTTCTTCAACGTGCGCAGGATTCAACAGTAAGTGCTCATCGACATCCAGAGAGGCATAGGGTTGCGGCTGCCACGGCTTTCGTTCGCCGCGCGCCACCCCAGCGAGGTCGTCGGGGTTGTACAAGATGAACTGCGCCGCAAAACGCGAACTCCACCAACCTCGATAATCGTTATGCCCCTCGCACCCTTTCAGGTCTTCGTCAGGACACGGCTGACCATTCGCCAATCGGCATGTCGTGTACTGATTTACAAACTCCGTTTCAATGCACGGATACTCCGGTCCTGCAGGATTCACCCAGCCATACCAATACTTCGCGCCAACCCCCTTTGTCCCTGCAAAGAGCACCCCCGTCTTCCCGCTGCCTGTCGTGATCCACGCGCCGCCTTCCCACTCGTCGCAATGCTGATACCCCTTCATCGCCTTGCTGACAACGTCCTCGCTTTCGCGTGAACTCTCGTATTGGAGAAGCACGGTCGATTTGAGATGCGTCCCAGGCGCAGGAGCGGCGCCTCGTTCGTCAGCCCAAGGCATATAAGCAAACAACGCCGGGCCCTGTCCGGACCAGCCCCCGTCGCGGTATCGCCCCGTCGCGAGGAATTGCCCGCCTGCGTGAGCCTTGGCCCAGGCCTCGGGTATTTCAAAGAGATACCCGTTCACGCTGTACAATGAATGATTGCCGACAAACCAGGATCCCTTCGGATTGGGATTGCTCAGGTTCGGCTCAATCCACGCATGCGTTGCCACTTGCTTCTCGGCATCCTCATGGAAATGGTGGCCCCAAGCCAAGTAGATTCGCGGACCAACAGAAGGTCGCTCGACGTACTCCATCCCGACACGAGGGATTTCGTCATACGCAACGAACAGCCCTTTGGCCGCGTCTTCCAGCGGTTGAATGAACTCCGCGGTGTTTAAAGCCCCGGGATCCTTGGCGCGTTTGGGCTCCGGTATAGTCACCTCGGCGATCTGATTTCCGTTGGGCAATTCTCCATAGGGGAGCCTGTCGTGCCCCATCACAAACAGACTTCCGGGAAAACCATCCCCGCTTCCCGTGGAATCTCCGCCCGGCCTGAAGGTCATGGCGTTGCCACCATACGCAAAGGTCTCGGGGCGATCTTCTCCGCCGGGCAATCGAAAAGCGCCCAAGTACGAGAAATCATCGGGTTGAAGCAGGTTGGATTGGCCCAATGCAATTGGCGCTGGCATGAGAAGAGACACCAGCAACACGGCGAGCGCATACCGGCTACTCATGGCACGTTCCCCTTCCATGTTTGTCGTGAACACCAACTACTCACGGCTCACTCAATGCCCTCTCGGGCCAAACACGAGACGAATCTATTCGCGCCAACGCGCCCTCGCGAGGCTGCGCTGAAATCGGGTGGAAGCTTTGTCCACCTTTCCAACACCCGGTCCCCGCACCCCAGGCGCGCGGAACGTCCTCGCCAATTATAGCACCGGCCCGCATTCCTGACTCTGGTTTCATGTTCACGTTGCGTTTCCATTAAACTCAACGGCCAACGCAACCAGCGGGTAAACCGGAAGGGGGGAATCGAAGTGGACATTCACGTGGAAGACACGGGGCTCGTGTATCGCAACCCGTCGCCCAACGTGTGGAGCAAGCAGGCCTTCTTCCCATCGGTGATCCAGCGCCCCTCGGGCGAACTGCTCGTGTCCTTCGATATGGGCAGCGCCATGGAAAACGCCGACGTGCGAACCTACCTCTGCCGCTCGACGGACAACGGGAAGACCTGGTCCGACCCGGCGTGTATTTACGAACCCGAGGGTTTGGACGTACCAACTTCCACGCTCGGCCGACTGTCGCAACTCTCGGACGGCACGCTCGTTGCCCTCCTCATTCTGTGCGACCGCTCGCGCGGCGAATTTGGCCTTGCCAACCCCAAGACTGAAGGCTACGTCGAGACGCGTTTCGTTGTCCTGCGGTCGAACGACGGTGGTATTTCGTGGTCGAAACCCGAACGCGTCAGCCCTCCCATTCACTGGAATGCCTTTGAAATCTGCTCGCCCATTCATCCTGTTTCCAACACGCGCTGGCTGTTACCCACGTCAATTTGGCGTAACTGGGACGGCGATTGCCCAGACGGAATGAAAGCAGTCGTATTTCTATCCGACGACCAAGGCACTACCTGGTCGCGGTGCGTGGATGTTATGAATCTGTGGGATCAGCAAGTTACAAGTTGGGAGCAAAAACACGCGAGACTCTCCGATGGGCGGTGGATGGTGATCTGTTGGGCCTACGACTACGCACGAAACGTGAGTCTGCCCAATCGGTACACCTTTACTTCAGATCTCGGCGGCACGTATGACCCGCCGATGGTCGCGCCGCTTGCGGGAGAAACATGCGCGCCGCTCGGCATGCCGGACAACCACATTCTTTGCATCTATCGCCGCGTGGATGAGCGTGGCCTCTGGGCGCACCTCGCGCGCATCGACGGCGAAACCTGGATTCCACTCAAGGACGAACCCCTCTGGGGAACGAGCAAGGAATCCTATTCACTGCATTCCACAAGCAAGATCGAGGAGATGGCCACGCTGCGATTCGGCTATCCGCAAGTCATTCGACTAGCCGATGGCCATTTCTTCGTCGTATTCTGGTGCGTGGAAGAATGCGTGGCCAACATCCGTTGGTTCAGGCTGAGCCTCGACTAAACCGGCAACGACACGGAAAGGACTCCCATGGCCGCGGGCGATTTCTATTTTGCCATTAACGCGACGTTTCGCTTCATCCTCGAACGCTACGGAGAGGATGCGTTAATCGACTATTGGCGCGCCATGGGCGCGGAGTACTACGCCCCCGTGATTGCGCGTTTTCGCGAAGGCGGATTGGACGAAGTCGAACGCTATTGGCAAGACTTCTTTCAAACCGAGCCCGGTGGCGACGTCGCAGTTGGCCAGCACGACGGCCGCGTCGACATCGACGTTCGCGATTGCCCCGCAATTCGCTGGCTGCGAACGCACCACCGCGAAATCGTCCCCAACTACTGCCAGCATTGCCATCACGTGTCGACCGCCATCGCGGAGAGCGCAGGGCTGAAGTTCAAACTTGAAGGTGGGGGAGGGGCTTGCTACCAAACCTTCCGCGCAGCACACGAGGAGGTCACCTCATGATCGGCGTGCAAGACTTCTGCGGCCACTACGATTGGACCTTCGAGTACATTCGACGCACCTTTGGCGAGGAAGCGCTACGCGCCTACTGGGCCGGGGCGATAGCCTTCGATTCGCAGTCGCATGCGGTCGACCTCATTCAAAGCAAGGGCTTCGAC
>JBAZRU010000036.1:17695-18539 GCA_041662805.1 Candidatus Hydrogenedentales bacterium
TACCCTGACCCAGGAGGAAGCTGGTTATTCCATCACGCGCACCGGCGACGTGTTCCGCATCGACATGCATGAATGCCCATCTAAAGGCTTCCTCATCAAAAACGGACTGGAGGCCTATCATGACTATTGCGCGCATTGCATGGGTTGGATCGGCCCTGTCGCAAAGCAGGCCGGCTTCACAATCGACCACGAACACAACCATTGCGGCCAGTGCTGGTGGGAATTGCGCAGGCCGGACACGCCGCCGGGCACAGAGGCAGCGCAATTGAAGGCCGGTGAAAGCAGCGTGGAGGTGCGTTCCGACTGGACTCAGGGCGAACACCACATCTATCGCGACTGCGAACAAGTCGTTCCCGATGCCCCTCGCGACGATGCGTAAGAACGTTCGCCTGTTTTGGCGTCTTCGAGTTGATTCTGTCCCGCCGGTTCCGCAGACTCTCTATGGCAAGTCGGAGTTGTACAAAGCAGGGGGAAGGCATACGCGCCGGTCATGATCACGGAGTCGATGGAACACCCGCCGCGTCTGATTCTAGGCACAGTTCAGTTGGGCATGCCCTACGGTATTGCCAATGCCGCCGGACGTCCATCGGACGCAGAGACGCGTCGCATTCTGGAAACGGCATTAGCAAACGGCATCCGGTACTTCGACACGGCACAGGCCTACGGTGAGAGCGAACAGGTGCTCGGCACAACCTTGTCGGATTTGCACGCGCTTGACGATGTCTTCATCACTTCAAAACTGCGCGCGACACTGGACCCTGAAAATCCCGGCCAGATCGCGCAAGTCATCGATGAATCACTGCTCCGCTTGCGGCTTGATTCGCTGTGGTGCATGCTCCTGCAC
>JBAZRU010000037.1:0-18511 GCA_041662805.1 Candidatus Hydrogenedentales bacterium
TGCGATGCCGAGATGATGTTGCCCTTCTCGTCGGCAAACGAATCGCTCGAGACGATGCGCTCCATAGGGACAATTTCTTCGTACGTACCGGTGCTCCAGAAATCCTGGCCCTCGGGCGACCGCATGCAGTAGAGGTACTTGCCGCCCACGCGAAAGTCGCTCGTGCATACTGGCGCCGAGAACATCTCGGGACCCCACCATTGCTTCACCTGCTCGGGTTCCGTCCATGCTTTCCACACCATTTCGCGCGGCGCGTCAAACACGCGCGCAATGACAAGCACGCCGTCGGCAGTAACCTCGCTCGATTTTTCCATAGTTACGATCATGGCATCTTCCTTCCTCGATTATTTCGCCGCTTCCGCGACTGTCTTCATTTGCGACAAGCCGCTCTCGAAGTCGCCGCCAACCATCTTGTCCATGCTCATGACTAGCTGAAAGGCTTTGGACATGAAGTTGTTCTTGCCGTACATGTTCCACGTGACCGAGGTTCCGCTGCCTTCGGGCTTAAATGTGAATTCCGCCGTGTGGGTTGCCGCCATGGGTTTGAAGAATTCGAGCTTGATGCGGATGAACTCATCCGGCTTGCTCTCCACGATGGTCATGCGCCCCTCGCCCACGTCCTTATTGCCTACCCACGAATAGGCCGCGCCGGCCCCGGTTGAGGCCCCTTCGTGGGTTGACTTCATTGCTGGATCGCGTTTCTCCCAAGGCGACCACCCTTTCCAATTGCGAAAGTCGTTTACTTGCGCAAACACGACGGATGGCGGCGCGGCAATCGTGGCCGACCGTGTCACGCGGAATTCGGCAGGGCGCGAGGCGACGAGCACAACAACCCCTACGACAAGCACCACCACTGCGATTAGGATCTTCACAAACATAGTTGTCTCCCTTCTGATTCTTTTCAGCGAAACTGCGTTCCCGTTCAAGCACCGTCTAACGGAAATCAGATTTGGGTCAAGAGAACCTCGAGGCGATCCAGACTTTGCGACCACCCTTCGTTCAAGCCCATCTTCACCATGGCATCGCGAATCGCAGCCGACTCGAACTGCGTGAGGGCAGTGAGCTTCGTCTTGGCGCCAAGGTCTTCAAAGGTCACCACTAAAATCAACTCCCCGGCGGGATTGTCTTGTCCTTTCGAGCGATTGGGATTCACCATGTCATGCCACTCGGGCGGATGCCCGGTGCAGTCCATGGTCATGACCAGGCGTTCAGGCTTGACGACTTCGACGAAAACGCCCTTGGCCGCGAAGTCCACACCATCGGCACTGCGCGTGACGATGCGGTAGGCGCCGCCCTGCCGCACATCCATTTCGCAAACGGGATTGGTGAACATCTCCGGTCCCCACCACCGCGCCACATGCTTCGGATTTGTCCACGCTTCGAACACGAGCGCTCGCGGCGCATCGAATACGCGCGAGATCGCGAATGTGTACTTCGCTTCTGCTTTGTCGCGTATGGTGGTTGTCATTAGGCGATCTCCCTTTGACTGGCCATGAGGTCATCGAGTCGATCGAAGCAACTCGTCCAGCCGCCGTGATGACCATCGCGCTCTCCGCCCGAACGGAACGGCGCTTGGTGGAACTTCATGTGCGTCTTTCGATCATGTTCGGCAAACGTCACCGTCACCAGCGTCTCAAGGCCGCGCTCGCCCGCTTCCTCCCACGCGAAGGTGAATGCGACGCGGTCCGGTTCGACGACCTCGCGAAATACGCCTCCATGCCAAAGGTCCTTCTGGTTTTCGGTCGACTTCAACAAAGCGCGCCACGCACCCCCGGGCCGTGCATCCATTTCCAGGTGCTTGGCGGGATAGTTCCTGGGGCCCCACCAATTCTTGGCAAGATCAGGATCAGTCCATGCTTTGAAGACGAGTTCGCGCGGCGCATCGAACACGCGCGTTATTACCAGTTCCCCGCCCTCGGCGTTGTCCGACGCAAGAAACCCGGCAAGGCGAGCCAGCGTCTGCTTCCCGCCTTCAATGGCGCCGTATTCTTGAACGATAAGGTCGCGCGCGGCGGACGACGCGAACAGCATCCGCATGGTAAGTTTCGTCTTGCTTCCCTGCTCCTCGAAGGTCGCGGTCATCGTGAAGTTCGCGCCAGGGCCTCCTTTGCGAGCGCCGCCGTGTTTGTAGACGATGCGTTCGGGCGGCACAACTTCAAGGTACACGCTCCTGTTGGGATAGTCGGTTCCGTCGGGCCCGTGCATGGTGAGTTTCCAGGCGCCACCTGGCCGCACATCCATTTGATGAATCGTTGTCGTGAATCCATTCGGGCCCCACCATTGGGTCACCTTCTGGGGATCGGTCCACGCGTCGAACACCAGTTCACGAGGCGCATCGAACACGCGCGAGAGTACGATTTCCCGGTCGGCTGTCGCCTCAACGGGATGGCTTCTTCTTACGGCCATGACTTTTCTCCTGTGCTTGCAGCTCTCGGAGGTAGACCTCCAAACGGTCTAGACGCTCCTCCCAAAATCGGCGATACTGCTCCACCCAGTCGGACACGCCCTCCAGCGGTTTTGCGTCGAGCCGGCATGGCCTCCATTGCGCCTCTCGACCCCGCTGAATCAGCCCCGCCTTTTCCAACACTTTCAGGTGCTTGGATATTGCGGGCATGGTCATCTTGAACGGCCTTGCCAATTCCGTCACCGAGGTCTCCCCCGTCGAGAGCCTCGCCAAGATGGCCCGCCGAGTCGGATCGGCAAGTGCGGAAAACGTCATACTGAGTGGATCATGAGGCATCGCTACTTCACCTCGCAGTTAAATAACCAGTCGGTAAAATACAGGATCGGCGCGGCCTTGTCAAGGGGGTATCGCAGAGAAGGCCACCCTACCGCCAAAGACCAAAGTCCATTCTGCGAATTCTGCTTTGCGGTGGGCCTTGATTGACGGGACTGGGGGAATTATCGTCTCCAACTGGAGATGGCGCGTGTATCATTTGGGGGGCAAGTGATGAATAGGAATCCTGTCTTTTCGGGAGCGGCAATCGCCGCGTATCTTTGCCTGGTGTCTGTCGTGGCGTTTGCCGACACCGGACCAAGTCCGGCGGCTCCACCGAATCCCAAGCTTGTTCGGTTGCCATTCGCCTTTCCCATTGGAATGGAGAATACGCCGTTCGTCTTCAACGGCCGTCCGTACTTGGTGGACAACCATCGCCCGGGAGGCTTCGAGGCCAAAGGAGCGGACGCCTATCTATTTGTCACGGACTTGACGACAGGCCAGGAGGTGTCCCGGTTTGGGAAAGGGCATTCCTTCGTGAGCGCGTTTATCGAAGGCGCGGAACTGAACGTGTTCGCGACGGAATTCGTGAGCTTCGGGAACGTCATCGACATGAAGAGCATCAACCGCTTCACGACGACGGACCTCAAGGAGTGGAAGCAGGAGCTGGCCCTCGCCCCCGACGGCAAGGAGCAGTTCTTCAACACTTCCGTTTGCCGTGACGACCAAGGGTATCTCATGACCTACGAGTCGAGCACTCCGGTGCAATGGTGTTTCCGGTTCGCGCGGTCGAAAGACCTCGCCCACTGGGAACGGATAGGCGGATTGGAGTTTGCCGATGTGGCCGGTAAAACGCCCTGTGCCAATCCGACGATTCGCTACTTCGCGCCCTATTACTACGTGATCTACGGGATGCACTGCTATATGCCCGGGCTCGGCGAGCACTACGCCTATCAACTGCCCAAGACGAAATACGTCACCGTGGTCGCGCGCTCGAAGGATCTCGTGACGTGGGAAGTGAGCCCGACACGCGCGCCAATGCTCGATCCTGTCGCGGGAGAGGGGATCAACAACACCGACGCGGATCTCTTCGAGTTTGACGGCAACACGTACATCTACTACGCAACGGGCGATCAAGCCACCTGGGGAACCATCCGCGTGGCGATGTACGCCGGGCCGATGAAAGAGATGCTGGAAACCTATTTCCCGGAAGGCACGCCGATGATCATATTCGACACAAAGCAACGAACGTATATCTTTCCCGAACAGAAACCGTAGCGTTGCGGGACGCTGTATTCACCGAACTATTGCGAACATTTCGCGGAGTGGGGAGTCTCATGAGAACACGGTTGTGGGTTCTGGCGTTGTGCATGTGCCTGTGTCTTGCGGCGGCAGGCGCAGATGAGTTGGCCGATGGGTTTGGCAATCCGCCGGACTCCGCGCGTCCATACACGTTCTGGCATTGGATGAACGGCAACGTCAGCGAAGAGGGTATCACGGCCGATCTCGAGGCAATGAAAGACACGGGCATCGGCGGCGTGTTCCTGTTTGTGGTCGAAGGTAAAGTGACGGAATCCGTGCCGGTCTATATCGACAAGCCGGTGCGGCATCTCACTCCGGAATGGTTCGCGATGCTTCGTCACGCGGCGTCGGAGTGCAAACGCCTGGGCCTGGAACTGTCGTTGATGAACTGCACGGGATGGACCACGTCGGGTGGCCCGTGGGTTCCTCCGGACAAGTCGATGATGCGCATTGCATGGAGCGAGAAATATTTCAAAGGCCCGGGACGCATCGCGGAGCCTCTGCCCAAGCCACCGTGCGACTACGCGAATTATCAGAATCTAACCATGACACGTCCCCACATTCGCGAGTCCGCTCCGCCGGAAGAGCGCTTCTATCAGGATGTCGCCGTCGTGGCCTATCGCTTGGATCCCTCGGCGGCGCGGACCGCGGCGCTTTGGCCGCCGGTGCCTACGTGCAGCGAGACGGACGCAACGGCGGCGAATGCGGTCGACGGCGACGGCAACACGGCAATTACCGTCAAGCCGAATGGCTTCGTTCAATTCGATTTTGGCGAACCCGCCGTCGTGCGCGGCGTGGAGTATCTGGGCGATGCATCTCAACTCCAGGCAAGCGATGATGGGACGGATTGGCGTCCAGTAGCGGATCTTCCCGCATTGCGGCAGTGGAAGTTTCCACAATCGCTGCCCATTGCGGAGACGAAGGCCCGTTACTTCCGCGCGTTCTTCGCCGGGGGCGGCTCGATCACCGACATCAAGCTCTCCGGCGATTCGCTCGTTCAGGACTATCAGCCCAAGGCATCCTTTCACGGCGTTTGGGAAGACGCCAAGATCGCGGAAGACCGCATCGGCTCGCCGACACCGGATTGGGTAGCGACGACAATCAAGGCAAAGGATGTTCTGAATCTGACCGACCGCCTCAAGCCGGACGGGACCTTGGACTGGCAAGCGCCGGAAGGCGATTGGATGATAGTCCGCCTCGGTTGTGCGCCGATTGGCCGCATCAACGCGCCGTGCGCGCGCGAATTTGCAGGACTGGAATGCAACAAGCTCGACGCGGAAGCCGTGAAGGTTCACTTCGACGGCTACGCGGGCCGCGTGGCCGACGAGTTGAAAGACTACATCGGCTCGGGCTTCAACGCCGTTCACGTGGATTCATGGGAGGCGGGTGACCTGAACTTCACGCCGAAGTTCGTTCAGGAGTTTCGAACGCGTCGCGGCTACGATCCTACCCCCTACCTGCTCGTGCAAGGCGGAGGCCGCGTCGTGGATAGTTCCGCCGTATCGGATCGCTTTCTCTGGGACGTCAGGAGGACGCTGGGCGATCTGATTGCCGACAACTACTTCGGGGAGATGAACGCGCTTTGTCACGAGCGCGGCCTGAAGTTCCAGGGCGAGATCGCGGGCGTCATGGTTCAGACGACCGTAGACCAATTGCAGATCAAAGGGCGCTGCGATCTGCCCATGGGCGAATTCCAGATGCCCAATTGCGTGTACGGCGACAACTGGGCGCGGTGGGATACGCACGAGGCGGCATCCGGCGCGCACATCTACGGCAAACCCATCGTCGCTGCCGAAGCGTTCACGACCTTCGATCACTGGATGACGGACCCGTACGCGTTGAAGGGAATCGGCGACCTGGCCTATTCCATGGGCATCAACCGGCTTGTATTTCACACGTGGGCGCTGAATCCGTGGCTGGACCGCTATCCAGGCATGACGATGGGGCCTTTCGGCGTGAACTTCAGCCGCATGAACACGTGGCGGGGACGGCCCGCGAAGAGCTACATCGACTACCTCCGTCGCAGTCAGTACATGCTTCAACAGGGCGAGTATGTCGCGGACATCCTCTACTTCTACGGCGAAGGCGCGCCCAACACGCTACCGGCGAAACCGCTCATCAAACCCGCCATGCCCGATGGCTACTCCTATGACGGGTGCGACGCGGCCACGCTCCTGTCGCGCGTGCACGTGAAAGACGGGCGACTAACGCTGCCCGGCGGCATGAGCTATCGCGTGCTCGTGTTGAAAGACGACCGCCGCATGACGCCGGAGCTGCTCGCGAAAGTGAAGGCATTGGTCAAGGCCGGTGCGACAGTTGTTGGCCCGAAGCCCGTGGAGTCGCCCAGTCTCGCGAACTATCCGCGTTGCGACGAGGAAGTCCGCAAGTTGGCCGATGAACTATGGGGCGGGATCGATGGGACAACCGCAACCGAACGAAGCTTCGGCGCGGGCCGTGTTGTCTGGGGTCCAACGGTCGGCGAAGTCCTGAAGTCCATGGACGTCGCAACGGATGTCGAAATGGCGGGACTCCCTGCCGATTCATCCGTGGAGTGGATCCACCGCCGTTCCGGCGATGCGGACATCTACTATCTCACGAACCAACGGAACATCATCGACCATGGTGTATCCCTGGAAATCTGGGAACGGCGTTATGACTCCTTCGCGATCAACGAACTGGAGAAAGACACGGTCACGCTGGACGCATCTTTCCGTGTGACCGGCAAGCAACCCGAGTTGTGGGACGCAGTCAGCGGCGCACTGCGCGATCTGCCCGAATTCCGTGTGGAAAACGGCAGGACAATCATTCCACTTGCGCTGCCGCCTTCGGGCAGTTCCTTCATTGTCTTCCGTCGCGACGTTCAGGCCCCCCCGGCTTCAGGCGGCGAGAAGAATTTTCACGAACTGAAGCTGGCCGCGGAGATCGCCGGACCCTGGCTCGTCACTTTCGATCCCAAGTGGGGCGGGCCTGAGCAGGTGACTTTCGACAAACTCGAAGACTGGACGCAACGGGCCGAGCCGGGCATCAAGTACTACTCCGGCCGGGCAACCTACAAGAAGACCTTCGATACCGATGAATCGGTCCGCGCAAAGGACAAGCGAACCTATTTGGAATTAGGCTCCTTGCGGTGTATCGCCGAAGTCAGGTTGAACGGCACTGATCTGGGCGTATTGTGGTGTCCGCCGTGGAGGCTCGACGTCACAGGGATGCTGAAGCCAACAGGCAACGACCTGGAAATCGATATTGTCAACGTCTGGGCAAACCGTATCATCGGCGACGAAGACGTGCCGAAAGAGAAGCGCGTTACTTGGACGTCGCTCAACGATACGATTTCGGCATTGAAATCCGGGCAAAAGCTCGTGCCCTCCGGGCTCTATGGCCCCGTCACGATTGGCGTTGACGGAATTGACAAACGGGACTATAGTAGCACGAAAAGAGCCTGTGGCGACTGCAAGCGATTCCACATGGGAAATCTCGATTCATAGACATTTGCCTCGTTCTCGAAAGTGCCTCGAAAACCGGCGCCAGAATAGCCAGGAATAGGAATCTATAGTCCGTCCTGGATTTGGCTTAGCCCCGCTGGTAACTACCCGGGGTGTGTTAGGGCGTTCAGCGAAGATTGGGAACTTGCTCAATGATTCGTGATCCCGAGGCAAGAGTCAGATTCCAGCAGGCGCTTCAGTTCTACAAGCAGGAACGCTGGAATGATGCCCTCCGTCTGGTCGATGACCTTTCCGTCACCCTTGAGAGCCAACAGGACATCATGCACTTGCGCGCGGTGTGTTTGGCGCGTTTGGGACACGAAGAAGCGGCCGAAATCCTCTGTGACCAGTTGAGCATCATGCATCAGGATCCCCGGGGCGCGAAGCTCAAGACTGAGATCCCTCACGCCAAACGTGAGGGGAAAGAGGTCCTGGCCGTGAAGGAACCGTTTCGGTTGCCTCGTTTCGTGCTCCCCACGACCGTGGGCGTCGCAGCCGTGGCGGCCGCGCTCGCCGTTGTTCCGAGCATCGTCTCCCATGTGCGCGAGTCTGTTCCAGAACCAATGCCCTATATGGAGAGGCCGGCCGAGCGTGTGGTCCGGTTTCCGGAAGACCGGTCCGTAGGCGAGCTTACGGTTCGCGACTGGACCTACGACCCGTCTGTGCCGGTGAGTGGGGAAAACCCATGGCAGGGCCTGGCGCAAGCCAAGGGCGAGGTCACCGTGCCGCCGGGCAAGGAACTTCGTCTCCAAGTGAACCCGGGCCAGGCACTCGATCTGTCCCCCCTTGCGCGGTTGAACGCCCACGACTTGCAGGCGATCTACCTGGGGAATACGACGGCTAGCGACGCCGACCTGGTGCATCTGCGTGGACTGACTGGGCTTCGCTATCTCAATGTCGCCGAAACGAAGGTGACCGGGGCGGGGCTCGCGTCGCTTCCCCGGCTGACCAGTCTGGAGGAGTTGACCGTCAACGGCTTGGATTTGGGCGACGTTGGGAGAAACTACATCGTAAGCCGCCCGCTGCTGCGGGACCTCCAGGCCGATGGCATCGGCGCAACAGACGAATGGCTGGCGGCTCTGTCCGAGCACACCGAGATGAAATTTCTCACCCTCGACTACAACACAGCGCTTACAGATGCTGGACTCAAGCATCTCGGCAAGCTGAAATCCCTCGTAGACCTGTTCGTGAGTTACACCGTGTTGACGGACAAGGGCCTGGCGGAACTGCAGACAATCCCCACGCTCGAACGTCTGTGGATGGAAGGCACGGCCATCAGCGACTCGGGCATGGCGGGGTTTTCCAGCATGCCGCAGATCACCGGCATCGGCCTCGCCAAAACGCGCATTACGGACAAGGCCCTTGAAGCCCTCAAGGAGAATAAGCGCCTCAAAAAGATTGACATTACCGCCTGCGCCGACCTGAGCGATAAGGCCATCCAATCCCTCAGGGAAGCCCTCCCCAACTGCACCGTCGAAACCACCGGCGACGTTTCCGACCTGCCGCCGGCGAGTCCAGTTTCTTGACCTTTTGAGGTCGACGGCATTAGTGTTACACCCCAAATCCAGCCGCGACTCGATGGGAGCGGCCAAACGTTTCTCGATAGCACAGTAAACAACCCCATACGACGGTCTCGCCAGCCGGAGTTCGGCATACGACTCCGTACCCAGTGCGTCTCAGGCCCCTTCGCGGCAGCCTGAGAGGAGTTGGGCGGGAGTACCCTTGGAGGACCAGATTTTGTCCACCGAAACGGATGTACTTGTCATTGGCTGCGGCATTTCTGGCGCGGTGGCCGCCCTGAGTCTTGCGCGCGATCCGGACCGCAAGATACTCGTCATCACGCGCGCCTCCAATCTGGAAGAATCCAATACTCGCTATGCCCAAGGCGGCATCGTAGGGCGCGGCCCGGACGATTCCCCGGAACTCCTGGAACAAGACATCCGGTCCGCGGGCGGCGAGTGGTGCCTGCCCAAGGCCGTGCGCATTCTGGTCGAAGACGGGCCGGAAGTATTGAAGCGGATTCTTATCGATGAAGCCGCCGTCCAGTTCGAGCAGGAGGAAGACGGCAGCTTGGCGTGCGCGCGCGAAGGCGGACACTCGGCGCGGCGCATCCTGCATGTGGGCGACGCCACCGGCTATGCCATCGCTAAAGGCCTGATTGCCGAGTTGAAGCGGCTGCCGAACGTCACGTTGCGGACGGACCTCACCGCCGTGGATCTCATAACGTCGTCTCATCACGACAACGATCCCCTGGCGCAATATGCCCCCGTGAAATGTTACGGCGCGTACGTTCTCGACACTGCCGAGGGATCGGTGTATCGCGTGCTCGCCAAGGCCACGATCCTGGCCACGGGCGGATTGGGCCGCATCTACCGGTACACGACGAACCCGGAAGGCGCGCGCGGCGACGGCGTAGCGATGGCGTACCGCGCGGGCGCACGCGTCATCAACGCTGAATACATTCAATTCCATCCAACGACGCTAGCGCTGCCCGGCACGAACAACTTCCTCATCTCCGAAGCGGTGCGTGGTGAAGGAGGCAAGCTGTTCACGCCGGATGGCCGCCACTTCATGGACAACTACTCGTCGCAATGGGGCGACTTGGCTCCGCGCGACATCGTGGCACGCGCCATCCATACCGAGATGCTCTCGCACGGATATCCGAACGTGCTGTTGGACTTGGCGGGCAGCATGCAGGCCGAACGAATCCGCGAGCGTTTTCCGACGATCTACGCCACGTGCCGCGACGCGGGACTCGACATCACCTCCGAGCCGATCCCGGTTGTCCCTGCGGCCCACTATTTCTGCGGCGGCGTCCTTGTCGACGAATGGGGACGCACCACAATCGATTGTCTTTATGCAGCGGGCGAAGTCTCCTGCACGGGCGTGCATGGTGCAAACCGCCTTGCCAGTACTTCCCTTTTGGAAGGCTTGGTGTGGGGCGACAGGGCCGCGCGCGATATCGCCTCGCGCCGCGACCTATGCATCGTGGCGCAAGAAAGGATACCGGCGTGGGAAAACCTCGGCTATCGCGGTGACCCGGACCCGGCGCTCATCCATCGCGACCGCCGCACAATTCAAGACACCATGTGGCTGTACGTTGGCCTCGTGCGCAACACGCACCGCCTGGCCCGCGCCCTGCACGACCTCGATCACCTCTGCCACGTCATCGACCGCTTCTACCGCGCCACGAAGCTCAACGACGAAGTCATCGGCCTGCGCAACATGGCCCAAACGGCGCGCCTCGTCGCCCAAGGAGCATGGCACAACCGCCGGTCCTGCGGCGTGCACTACCGCGAAAACGCGCAAGAACAAAACCCCGCCACCACCTACGGGTTGAGTGAGCCCTCGTGGGAAATGGGCATGGAGTTCTGAGAGGGCTGCTCGGGGCCGGTTCAACTACTCTCCAATGAATCCGTGGGCGCGGCCCATGTAGTACGCGAGCAGAAACGGCACGCCCTCGCGAAGCCGTGTGCCGTTGCCTGAATAGGCGATCACCCATGGGTCCAGATCCCAATACGTCTCGTGACGTTCGTCGATAGGAAAGACCTGTCCATCGACTCGGTGGCCCGTGCCGGGAACTTGTCCGAGGTGCTCCTGCAACGGAACCAAATCGATCCGATGGGCGTTCGACACAGGCCAGTCTATGAGATCAAGCGGATATCGCTTCAGCGTGTCGATGGCATCATCGAATGACGCCTTCGGCGCGGACAGGTCTATCTCTCCCCATTGATCGACGCGGACCTTACCTTGGCAGCACGCTGCATAGACGAAATTCTCGAAGGCGTTGCGCTCGTATTTCTCTATCTGCCAATGGCGATGAATCGCGTGGTAATACATGCTGAGCAATTTCGGATCGGTTTCATACCGAATCAGGTGATAGTAATTCATGAAGGCCATGTTGTCGTCGGGCTGCCCGAACGTGCCTGGCCCCGCGATATCCTTGGGCTGGGTCATTCCGTTCATGCCATACCCGTGGGTCAGCGCGAGATCGAGATAGGCCTCGCGATATTTCGGGTCACCGATGATGTGGTGCGCGATGGAAAAGTACGTCAGCATGCTGTAGGAATTCAGGCCGCGCTCGAAGCACCAAGCCTCGTTGCGATTGAGATCATCGGGGGAAAGGTGGCCCCAGCGCGTGGGAAGCCCATCATAATCGACGAGGTTGTAGCCGTGAGCGAGAATATGGTCGATGATGCGCCGGACCGCCTTGCGCACCTCGTCCTTCTCGGCCTCGGTCGTGCAGACACGGTCGAAATAGATCGCAAATCCGAAGAAATGGCCATCGAGTTCGTCTGAACTCGAATCGTTCTTCCAATACCATTCGCCCGACGCGTCGACAGGCCACCGCGGTTGGATGATCTTCCAAAGGGAGTCCCTCTGCTTGCGCCGCGTATCGTACGCCAGATCGAACAGCGGGTTCGGGTCCGGCTCGGAAGTCGGCTTCACCGCCCGCGCGATGAATCCCTTCGGGGCCGGGTGCGTTCCGCCCTCGGTTACCTCGCCGAGAAACGCCAGCGCGCGAAATGCGTTGGCGGCGTATTCTCGGAACTTGGGATTACCCGTGGCCGCATAGCCAAGGCTCACCGCGCCCAGATACAGCCCCGTGTTGTGACCGTCATTGTCGGTGAAGACGGGCACGGCCGTGCTCTTGTCGCCGGGCGTCGAAAGGACGGCCGGGTTCACGTAGCCGAAACGCGTCCGGCGGTGATACTTCTCGATCTCCTCCTCGTAGAACGCCGCTTTGCTCGCCAGCGTAAACGGCTGGTATGCGATGCACGAGACGCCGCCCCCTGTCGCAATCCATGCATTGCCGTCCGCATCGACGGCGATATCCTTCACATGATTGTCCAGCAACCAGCGCCGTCCCTGACGAAACGACCACGCACCGTCACGGTACTGGATCGCGCCGTTGGTTGTGCCAAACCAAATTCCCTTGGGTCCCGCTGCGATACAGGTGAAATCGTTGAAGGGCAAACCGTCCGCGCCGGTGAAGAGCTTCCACTCCTCATCCGATATGCGATATCCCACTCCCTGCGGCGTTGCGAACCACAAGTTTCCGGATGCGTCATATGCAACCGCGCGGACATCCACCGGCGCCCAGCGCACCGCGCCCTGCCTCGGAAGCGCCATGCGCCACGTGCGTCCTTTGCCTAGATAAAGCCCCGTGTCCGCCGCAACGGCAATTTCACCCCCATGCTCCGCCACGGCGCGAATCGCGATATCAGCGCCCGCATATTTCTGCAAACTCGCACGTAGGCGCTTGTCGAGCTCATCCTGCCACAGTGTCAGCGAATCTGGGACCGGCGCCGGCTGCCAACGCCCGCCATCGAATGTGACTATCCCATGCGCGGTCATTGCGATAACGGCGCCATTCGCATCGCAGGCAATCTGATGGATGTCATTGTCCGGAAGACCCTGCTCCGTCGTATACGTCCGCTGAATCTGCTGCTCGAATTGACCCACTGACAGAGGCAGCGTGACTGCGGCTTCCTCACAATGTCCGAAGGCAATTCCCATATACAGCGACGCTGTAATAAGGGATAGTCTGCGCATGGCACTCTCCTTCCATCGTTACACAATTCAAGCGGCACTTGGCGTCCAGAAGGACGCTTCTCGCCACAAGCTTGCCCGTAGTGTAGCAGGGAGTCGCATCGCGCGGAATCGGTCTACTTACCCCTGAGACTCCCCCCCTTGACACGGGTCCCGTAAATGACTTAATCTATTAACACACTTGGACACTACCAACAAGGACTTCACGGAATGGAATTCTACCTGGAAACCAATGACGGCACACCCATCTACCGTCAGATCATGAACCAAGTGCAACACATGATCGCATCGGGCCGGTTGCGGCCGGGCGACCCGATGCCCTCGGTTCGCGCACTGGCAAGCCAACTGCTTGTCAATCCGAATACCATCCTGCGCGCATACCGGGATCTTGAAACCATGGGCTTGCTGGAGTCGCGGCAAGGTTCGGGAACCATCGTCGCCGACGCGGGTTCGCCGCTGGCGCGACGCGAAAAGCGCCGCATCATCGTGAAGCGTATCGATGCGCTGCTTGTGGAAGCGCGCCAGCTCGGGCTCACCACCGCGGAAGTGAAGGAGCTTATCGATAGCCGCAACGCAGCCCTGGAATCGCAACGAACGGCCTAGCCGGAGCAAGGAGTACGATTTTGGATACCGTTATCGAAATCGAGGAACTCGACCGGCGCTATCGCCGCGTTGCGGCCCTGGACGCCGTAACGCTGACGGTGCTGCGAGGTGGCGTGTTTGGACTTGTCGGCGAGAATGGCGCGGGCAAAACGACTTTGATACACCACATCCTCGGGTTGCTACGCGCGCAACGAGGAACTGTCCGCGTATTTGGGCTCGACCCGGTCGCTCATCCCGCACGGGTGCTAGGGCGAATTGGAGTCGTCACGGAAGACCGGGACTTGCCGGGCTGGATGCGTCTCGATGAGCTCCTGAATTACACACGCACATTCTATCCCGCGTGGGACCGCGCGTACGCGGAGGAACTCCGCACGACGTTCGGCTTGGATGCCGCGACACGAATCGGCGCGCTCTCGCAGGGACAATTGGCCAAAGCGAGCCTCATCGTGGCCTTGGCCCATCGACCGGAACTTCTCGTGTTGGATGAGCCGTCGTCGGGCCTGGATCCCATCGTCCGGCGCGAAATTCTCGAGGCCATCATTTGCACTGTCGCGGAATCCGGGCGCACCGTCCTCTTCTCGTCTCACCTGCTGGATGAAGTGGAACGCGTGGCCGACCGAGTCGCGATGATGAAGAACGGCCGGCTTGTGCTCAATGCCTCCATGGATGCATTGAAGGACTCCCATCACCGGTTTGCCGTGCGCGCTCGAAGCGGCGACAAAGCGCCGCCAAACATACCGGGAACGATCACCCGCCGGGGAGACGGGCCGGAGTGGACGCTCCTGTGTTCCGGGTCCTTGGATCGCCTCATGCACGCGCTGCAGGCCTGCGGCCTGGATATTCTCGCGGCGGCCACGCCTTCCCTGGACGAAATTTTTGTGGCGCGTTGCGCCGCGCCGATAGCTTTCTGTGCGAACGAACACGAACCCGTCTTGAGGGCTATGTAGACAATGCTTCGCCATGGCTATGGTCTTCTGTGGGCGGAATGGAAGCGCACACGCAAAGCACTCATCCTGGGTATGACGATGCAGGTTTGCATCCTCGCCCACGGCATTTGGCCGCATTTCGCTTTCAGCAGGTTTCTGTTGGAAGTGTCACCCCTATGGTCCCTTGCGGTGGCGATTTGCCTGCTCACCGTGCTGCTCGTATCGCAACACGCATCCGGTGAGCTTCGCTTCGCAATTCCAAGACGCTCCTACTTGCTGCCTGTCGACACCTTTCAGATAGTCTTTTGGCTTTATCTCTTTCGCTTGACCATGGTGTTGGCCACCTCGGCCATGGCGGCCGCTTCAGGCACTTCTTCGGCATCAAGTGCAGCGGCCCGGCCTGCGCTCGTGATGGGGTTCGTCGCGGCATACGCGGTGATTCAGGCGCTTGTTTGGCTTGCGCCGTGCATAGGAAGCCGCCCCCTCTCCTACCTCTTCCTGTTCGTTCTGGGGACGGCAGCAGTGCTGCTATATGTCCGGTATGCGTCGCGTATACCCAGCGCCACCGCCTGGCGCATTGGCTTCTTGAGCCTTCTCGTTACTGTTTCGTACGGTTTATCCTGCATTTCCTTGGGCCTCCTGCGAAGCGGCGAAGCCATGTATAGGGGCGGCGGCTCGGCCAAAACTCTGCACGGGGCGTTCGATACGGGAGGCACGCTCAGCTTCTACTCCAAAACGCAAGCCTTGTTCTGGTTCGAGTGGCGGAGCAACGTCGCGAAGGTGGCGCTCTTCTTCTCTGTGCTTTTGTTGGCCATGGATGGACTACTCCACGTTGGAAGCTACTTCGAGTCGCTCGGCGGCGCTGACGCCCACCTGGAGCGCTTGTGGATTTCGGGACTCTTTCTGATGGTGTCCGCGGCCGTCCTGGCCCGGATATGGATAGGAGCGCGTCGACTCTCCCAAATGCGACGATTGCCCGGAAGGTATCTGCATCGACAAGCCCTTGACGACACGGATCTCGCCCACGGGAGAATCATGAGCATTGCCTGCGCAGTATCGATGTGGACCGTTGTGTTTGTTGTCGGGACAGTCGCCATGTCGGCGCTCACCCAATGGCTGAGTTCCCGAGCAATCCTCCATGTCTTTCCATCCTACCCGCTTTGGGCTTTCATTCCGCTCGCAACTGTCTTCACGTGGGTTGCGTATTGGCAAGGATGGCTGATCGTCGCGCTGTGCTTGGGGTTGCTTCCCGGCGCGTGGGGTCTGCAGCATTTCGCGCCATCCGTTAGCGAATACGTAAGCCTGTCTCCCGAACGCATCGCCATATTCGCGACCATGCTTGGAGCCATGCTCGCCGTCTTTTCGTTTGCAGGTGCGCGCTACCGTGGGTTGCTGACTTCGCGAACCCTTTGCCTGTTTGCCCTCCTCGCCACCGGAGCTTCCTGCCTAGGTGTGACCCTCCTCCGTTCCTGTCAATTCCTGGAAGGAAGTAAGGGAGCCGAACTGTGGACGCTCTGCGGCGCCCTCTCTCTACTGGCCATGAGTCCCTTTGCCACCGCGCCGCTGGCCATTCACCGAGTGCGCCATCGGTGAGACCGAATTTTGCCTTGCGCGTCCAATAACGGAGAGTTTTGCCATGAAGAAACGGCACTACGTCCCTCTCTGCACAATAGCCTGGCTGGTATGCAGTATCGCTGCGAGAGCCAATTCGGCTGAAACCACCAGCCCCCTTCAGGGCCATACTAAGGGCACCCTGCTTTCCTTTGACGCGAGCGCGCCCACCGGCCGCACGGCGCTGCTCTTCTCGTCGTGGCGGAATGGTTTCTGGGTTGATATTGAGGACACTCGTTCGCACGAGCGGATCGCCGGCGTTTCCGCGGACTATGCGCCCATCTCAATTCGCTTCTCGCCGGACGGGGAAACGCTGGTCTTCTCAAATTCCTTGGGAAACATATTCGCGCTCGATGTGCGCACGAATACGGTGCGTTCCCTTCTAGCCGACAAAGACTTCGAAGGCGTCTTTCCCAGTTGGGATCCTGCGGGCAAATGCATCGCCTACTATCAAAGGCCGCGCGACCGCACCGCAAGTATGAAGTCTCATCTGCGAACGCTGAGCATTGCCACTTCGAACGTTGAGCCGGTTACAAGTGACACCGAAGCCTTGGATATCACTCCGGCTTGGTCGCCGGATGGCCAGCACATTCTATTCCTGCGCATGCTCGTGTCGGGACATCGTCGCGAGCGATTCACGTGCATTCTCGATGTGGCGACAAAAGAAGTCCGGCCATTGCTGGCCGATCAACCCGGCGACAGCGTCGTAAGCCGTCTACATTGGTCGCCGGACGGGAAACGAGTCCTGGTCGTAAAGACGCTGCCGGGTCAAGGCAACGCTCCCGATATGGGAACATTGAGCATGGTCAGCCTTGCTGAGAACGCGCCAATCTGGTCCGTGCAACTGGAGACGTTGGAAGATGCAGCCTGCAGCCCCGACGGAACAACGGTGCTTGGCATCACGGACGATTTCCTCATCTGGATTGACGCCTCAAACGGAAGCACCTTCTCGCGCTGCAGCATTTCGGAGATTGGGCCATGCAAGCGCGAGGTGACCGGGCCAGTGCTCGAGTTTGAGCGCAACAGCCGGGATGTCGTGCTCTTGAGCACGAACTGCTCGACGTACAGGGCCCAGCCTTCCGGAGAAGTTGAGCTGCTGCGCGCGGCCAACCCGGAACCGCTCCCGCCGTTTGAGCAACATGAATACCAAATCGACGCGCAGGACGGGTTCCACGTTCCTGTAAAGCGATTCGTGCCTCCAAACCCGAAACCTACAGTCGTTATGCTTGCGATCGGCGGGCCGGGCGCGGTTGTCGATCCGGCTCAAGACCCGCTAATTCCCGTTCTGCTCGATGCAGGCTACGAAGTGGTTGCTCCGGTGTACAGAGGCTGTGGCGGCTACGGACCCGAGCATCTCATGGCAAACCGCGGCGAATGGGGCCGCGCAGATGTGAGCGATGTCGTAGCCGCAGGGATTGATTGGAAGAAACATAACGGAAATGAGCGCTCCTTCGTGCTCGCAGGATATAGCTACGGTGCTTACCTCGCGCTCTTGTCACTCGCGCGCGATGATACGCCCTGGGATGCAGGAATTACGCTGTGGGGCATGGTAAGGCTTCAGCAGCCACTTCTTGGAATGCTCGAACCGAGCCTGCCCACCGAGGGCGGAGCCAGAGACCTTGCACTCGCCGAGCGTTCGCCCATCCATCAAGCCGGGCGCCTTCAACGCCCCGTGCTGATACTGCACGGAGCACTCGACGGCGCGGCCACCAGGGATGACGTCGCCGAATTGCACAAACGCATTCCGCACAACGAACTCGTCGTCTACGAGAATGACGGCCATGGACTCTGTTTGAACCGCAAAGACGTGCACCGGAGGATCATGGAATTCATCTCCAAAGCGATTGCTGCACAGTGAGTCCTCAATTCATGTGCCGTGGGAAGGCGCCCTTCGACAATGACTCATAAATGTGACGTACGTCAGGGCAAAGCATCAGGCTTTTCGTACAGACTCGACGGACATGGGACAGTCGAGTTCGTTTGGAGAATTGGCATTCAGGTGAAGAATGTCTCACTCCAGCCGCAGCCACCCCATTTTCGAGGGATCGTCGCCTCCGTATCCAAGCCGCGCTTGGACCGGCGATTCGGAAGCGGACGCCCAGCTACGGAAGACCGTCTCTGTCTTGTCTGGAGAGATCGCGGTGATTTCCACGTTGATGCGCATCGGACGCGAGGGGTCTGCTTCGCCTTGAAAAGCGGCGAGTGGGATACGAAGTCGGAAGCTCCGGCGTCCTTCGATGCTGGCGGTTGCGAACTCCCAAGGGGAGTCGGCGACGAGCCAGCCGAGGCGCGCGGTGCGATTTCCGTTGATGTCCGCG
>JBAZRU010000038.1:0-18497 GCA_041662805.1 Candidatus Hydrogenedentales bacterium
GAATGGGCGAGGATCGCGCTCCCGTCCCTCCATTTCTTTCACAAGAACGTGATATGAATATGCTCGTCACCGATTCTGTGTCGGGTTTTTCCGACAGGCTGAGAATGATGATCTCAGCGCACGATCTGGCGAGCCGGTGTGGCCGGAGTTTGCTTCACATCTGGCAACCCACGGATGCGTGCGGGGCTTCGTTCCGAGATCTGTTCCAGAGCGAATCCATCGAGGTCTCGGAGGACGATCCCTGGCCCAACATCCCAACCAAGGATTACCAGAATACCCCTTGGGACATTATCTCGTCTGAAGTGATGAATTCTACAGAGGAGGTCGCCAAGCTGACTTGCTTTACTGGAACTTGCGATCATAATTCAAAGCTGGGAACGCTGGTTAGGTTTGCGGATCCCGTCATGGAGGCAGCGGAGAGATTCATCGGGACTCAACTGAAAGATTCGCCAGCCATCGTGGGATGCCACGTTAGGATGGGGGACAAGCAATCCGAGATGCAACTTCCCTCAGTGCAGGATTACTGGGACGCCATTGATCAATCGGGGGGGGGTGTGATCTTTCTCGCCACCGATGAACCGATGGTGCGGGGACTGTTTGTTGAGCACTATGCCGGAAGGATGCGCCTCTACCCTACTCGCGGATACGCCCGAGGAACAAGGAAAGCCACGATAGACTCTGCGGTGGAACTCGCCATTTTGAGGTCGTGTACCGCTGTCGTGTCAGGCTTCTATAGCGGATTCTCCAGGTTCGCACTTTACAGCAACGACACCCCCCCCAAGCCCAACCGAAAGATAGAAGTTTTCAAGCCGTGAACAGCATATTGGACAACGTGCGGGAACTGGCCGGACCTCAGCGGTGCTCAACCTTTACAGCCTTCGCCCAGTTCGGTGTGAACCTTCACAAACCGCTGGTGCTTGTGGAAACGGGATGCTATCGAGGATGCGACTATGACGGCCTGAGCACAGTAATTCTTGCCATGCTGGCCAAGGAAACGGGCGGCCACGCCTACTCTGTGGACATTGACGCAAGGCACGTTGACATGGCCAAAACGCTCATTGCGGAAAAGTCTCTTGCAGACCTTATAACCGTGCTGCGGGGCGATTCACTTGATGTCTTAAGATCGTGGGAATTCGGCAAGATTGATCTCGCCTACTTGGATTCGTTCGACTACAGCCCGATGTGCGTGGATGCCTGCCAGAATCATCAGTTGCGGGAGGCGACTCTGATTGAGCCTCACATGGCAAACAAATCAGCGTTCCTGTTGGACGACTGCCATGTATCTGATGGCGGAAAGGCGGGCCTGTCAGCACCCTTTATTGTCCGGTTGGGATGGACTGAAACAATGACGCAATACCAGCGGCTATTTGTACGCACATGAGAATCATCTGCTCAACCTTATCCTACTGGCACACCCCCGATGGGGCGAAGTTGAAAAAGCCCCACCTGGAGCGGTGGCGCGGCATCGTTGATTACTTGTTCCGACCCACGCACAAGTGGATTACCTCGGGCACGATCAGCGATCCATCCCTGAACCCCATCCCTGATGTTCCGCTGGTGACTGCTGGCGTTCCCTATTCCAAGGCTTACGACGTGATGCAGTGGAGCTATGCCATGTGCGCCTTGGAAGCTTGCTTCGCTCATGCGCTGAACATCCCAGACTGGGACTTCCTTGTTCTGATGGACGACGAGCTTCTGGTGGGGGATATAAACTGCGACGCTCTGTTCCGAGAGTTTGATATCCGCAACGAGCTTGTGCTGTCTAATTCGTGGCACGGTTTTTTCTGTGGGTGTTTCAGCGTTTACAAGCGTGCAGCACTGGTCCGCTACCTCTACGAGAGCCGGCTGCGTCCCGCCCTGATGACAGCCGGGGTGGCAACACGCTTGATCGAACAGGACTTCGAGGACATATTCTCCGGGGCGTGGTGGAATCCGTGGCCCCACATTTACTCGATGCGCCAGGACTTCGGGTACGATCCGAACAGTGCCAGTTTTAACGAGGAGGAAATGAGTTGGCCCTTCATCCGCCTTCCGCACCCGGCGATAGTGGACTCGTATCTGAACACGCAATGGCCCAAAGCAAAACCCGTGGCATGAAACTTGAAATCTTCACCATCGCTCTGGACGCCATGCCATTCATTACATGGCACCTTCCAGTTTTCAACCGGCTGAAGCTGGATTGGCATTGGACGATTGCGGAAGGCGCGGCCATGAATACGCACTGCACATCTTGGTGCAAGCCCCAGCCACCGCACAACAGTCGGGACGGCACCTTGAAGTATCTGGCCGAGATCAAGGCGTTTCACCCAAGAATCACCCTGCTTTCGTCATCGGCCTGGGACGGGAAGGTTTCGCAGTGCAACGCCTGCCTGAGTCACATCTCTGAGCCTTGCATCCTGCTCCAGATGGATGCCGACGAGATTTGGACCAGGCAACAACTTGAGTCGCTGGTCGCGTTCTTTGAGGCGCATAGGGAAATCAACTGCGCCCGGTTCTTCTGCCGGTACTTTGTGGGTCAAAGCCTGATTACCGTTGGGGAAGATTGCTACGGAAACAACCCGGGGGAATGGTTGCGAGCTTGGAGGTTTTATCCGGGCCAGAAATTCGAGCGCCACGAAGGCCCTGCCCTTGCTGGAGTTCGGGAATCATCGGCAACTCGGGAACAAACCCGGGGGTGCGACCTTGTTTTCGACCACTACGCGTACGCATTCGAGGAACAGGTGAGGTTCAAACAGGACTTCTATAACTACCCGGACGCGGTCAATCATTGGCTTGGCCTTCAACGTCACAATCAATTCCCCTGCAAGTTGAAACCCTTTCTGCCGTGGGTGGACGACCGGGTGGTGGTGGACAGACTATTTTGAGGGTTGGCATGTACGCGAACAAACCAAAACTTCACGCTCGACAGTCGGATCACAGGCCGGGAAATCTCCGCACCCTGGCGATTGACGTAACCAGAGCCTGCAACATGCACTGCGACCGCTGTTACGCTTCCACGTTTTGCGAGTCAGATGAACTTCCGGTTGGCTGTCTCGACAAGGCGCTTTCAGAAGCGCATGGCATGGGAGTATTTCATTACGTGTTGCAAGGTGGAGAGCCAATCATGTCCCCTGAGAGACTAGCCCACATCATTCAGCACGTTCATCCTGACGAGTCGTACATCAATGTGGTCAGCAACGGCTGGGACATGACGATGCAGCGCATCCAGTGGTTGAGGTCGCTGGGGGTTGACAAGATTTCGTACAGCATGGATTCTGGAATTGCCGAGGAACACGATAGGCTTCGGGGTCAGGAGTCTTTCAACCGGGTGGTTAAGGCCATTTCTGATACGCTTTCCTCTGGTCTGCTCAGTTCGATTTCTACCGTGGTAACACACGACTCGCTGCATTCAGTCGGATTTCTGAAGGCATACGAGTTTGCGGCATTCATGGGGATTCGGATGGATGTTCAGATCGTGACGCCAGTTGGCCGGCTCGACGGAGACACTTCGGCTTTGTTGACGCCCGATGACGTTGCGTGGATTGACGAACTGCGAAAGTATTCCAAGACGCTTCCCAACGGTCAAAAGCTGGTGAGCCGGGACCTGTTCTGTGCGGGCGGAAAGTCGTGCCCTGCCGTGCGTGAGTTCATGGCCATCTCCGTCACAGGCGACTTCATGCCGTGCAACTTTCTTCAGTTCTCACTCGGGAACATCCGGGACAAGTCGTTGAAGGAAATGCGAGACGGTTTGCTGGGCAACCCTTGGTTTCAGGGATGTTCCCAGTGTCTTGTCGGAGAGAATAAAGACTTCATCTCCAGGTTCATCACTCCAAACACATCTAAACCCAAACCACTTGACGCATCCATACTCGAATGAACACGCCCAAACCGTTCGATGGACAACGCAAGTCATCCCACGATCTCGCAGTTGAGGCTTCACTGGAAGGGGTTTTGACCAACACATCCCCGCTCGATGCAGTCAAGAACTTCATGCTGTATTCCCGTCCGCAGTGGCTGAAGCGGTTTGTCGCGCACACCGAACTATTCGTTCGCACGTTAGAAGTGCCTGGCGACATAGCGGAGTTGGGCGTGTTTCACGGGGCTGGGCTGTTTACTTGGGCCAAGTTGCTCGAATGCTACTGCGTCGGATCGCGGTCCAAAATCGTTTACGGTTTCGAGAACTGGACGGGCTTCAGTGAACCCGTAAAGCAGGACGGACATCCGACAAGCTACGTCTCAAAAGACAAAGGCGGGTTCGCTCCGTCCGCTGGGACGCGCGAGCGTCTGGAGAGACTGGTGGGCATATTCGATGGCGACCGATACGTTCCTTGGAAGAATCGAATTGAACTGGTGGATGGAAACATCGAGGACAGCACCTGGACTTTCACTCAACGGAATCCTGGCGTGAAGTTTTCTTTGGTTCACTTCGACTGCGACATGTACGCCCCAACCCTCCACGGACTCAGCGCGTTGTGGCCGCGTGTTTCCCGAGGAGGCATTGTCATCTTTGATGAGTATTCGTGCCACGACTGGGCCGGGGAAACAAACGCCGTGGACGAATACTTTGCCGACAAACGCGAGATTGTGCGGTGCATCCCGTGGGCGAACTCTCCGGCAGGGTATATCCAAAAACTCTGACGGGATCGCCTGCGCTTTCTTGTTGCCAACTCCGCGCGAAAGGCGTAAAGGGACGGCATGGCAAATAACAGCCCTGTAACGCCCGCTGATGCCCTCGCGAACATCCCGGACTCGACTTCGAGTTTGTGCAGTGGATTTGTAAAGGCTTTGTTGAGGGGGCCGACACTTTTCTACCAACTCGTGAACTGGTTGTTGGACGCCGACGGCAACTTGAACCCGGTGGTCTTGGGCACGGGCACGTACGAGTTCTCGGCGGTGGAATTGCCGGAGACAGGACGGTTCCTGTGTGACGGCTCCTTCAAGTCCCGCACGACGGAGGCCCGGTTGTTCGCGGTCATCAGCACGATGTACGGGGCCGGCGACGGGGTGAACACCTTCCAGCTTCCTGACTTTCGGGATCGTTTCCCGATTGGTGCCAGCGCCACGAGGCCGCTCGCTTCAACCGGCGGCGAGGCGACGCATGTGCTGACTCTGGGTGAGTTGCCCGACCACGGCCACAGGATGTTCGTCGCCGCTTCAGACGGGAGCAACGCCATCGTGCGTGCTGGATTGGAGACGACGGACGAAACCCAAGGCGGTGCGGTCACGCCCGCTTATGTGGAGGCAACGGGTGACGATCCGTACTGCGAACACACGGGCAGCGACGAGGCGCACAACAACATGCCGCCGTGGCTGGCGGCGTACATCTACATCAGAAGTTGACGATTTACCAACAGCGTCCGACTCCGATTCCTCTCATTTGGGCTGTCCGATACAACCCGGCAACCTACGAGGCCGAGGATGGGTTGCCAGAGATCGAATACGTCCCGCCCGCCTGGCCTGTTCCGGGATACGGGATCATTCATGGGCCGGAGGGAGACATTGCGGTGAGTGAGGGTGATTACATCACGGTGACTCCCGGCGTGGAGGGAGCGTATCCGACCTATGGGTTTGGCGGTGCGTATCCGTGGTACGAGTTTGATGCGAACTACGAACCGAGATAGCCAATGGCCTCCGACACCAAAGACCTTACGCTCGCGCCCCTGACCGGCGTGCTGGACGTGCGTTCCTCGCCGGACTCGATGCCGCAGGGCGCTGTGAGAATGCGCCAGAACTTCCAAACCGTCGGCCAGGGGAAGCTGCGGCGCGGCTCGGGATTTCAGAAGTTCCTCAGCACGGCGAACTACAACAACGAGGATTTCCACGATCAGCTTTTGCTGTTCGGCACGAATGGCGACGGCAGCAACCCGCGGACGCGCACGCCCATCACGCTCATCAAGCCGGCGACCTCGATGCGGCAGGTACGATCGCTGTTCGTTGCCAACCAGTCCTGCATCATGCGGCTGAACGAGTACTCGGGGAATTACAAGCTCATCGGGTCCGGGTTTGGCGGCAGGCCGTCCACGAGCGCCGCGGCCCCGCGCTTTCGGGCGGCCAACCTCGGCGACTTCGTGGCGTTCACGAATGACTTCGACCGTCCGCAGTATCACATTCTGGAGCAGACGGGCCTCTCCGGGGAGAGCCTCTACACGTTCGACGATTTCGAGTTGATCGGGCTGCGCCGGGCGCGGTGCGTCTGGACGTTCGCAAGCTGCCTGTTCTTCGCCAACGTCGAGATGGATTCGCAGCGGCGGGGCAATCGGATTCTCTGGTCCGACTACAACAATCCGACGGGCTTCGATCCCGCCAGCCAAAGCTCGATCACGGGTTACTACGATCTCTACCCCTACGAGACGATCTTGGCCGGGGAGGCGCTGGGTTCGACGTTTCTCATCTACACGACGCACGGCATCTGGGAGATGGCGGTGGTGGGCGGGGCGCAGTCCTTCGCCTTCCGGCGCGTGTACAGCGCGGAACAGAACGAGCGCCAGGGGGTTCTGGCGTATCCGAACACCCTCATCAGCCTGGGCGAAGCGCATCTGTACGGCGGGTCAGATGGCCTCTACATCTACTCGCCGGTGTCCGTCAAGCCGGAGCGGCCAGAATGGCTGCATCGTTCATCGTCGGTGCTGTACGACCAGATGGACGCGACGAACTGCGAGGTTCACGTCGCCGGGTTCTCTGCCGACGAAGTGCTCATCAGCGTGGCGGAGGAAGGACAGGCAAACGCCTGTCCCAATGTGACCCTGCGCATCAACAGCACGTACAACGTGGCGGATGTCGTGGATCACGGGTTCACGGCGTTCTGCAATTTCAGCCCTCAGCGGACGCCGACGATTCGGGATTTCATCATCGAGAACGGGATTTGCGACGTGCAAGGACTCACGGACCTGGGTTACGGGTACGTGAACGAAGGATTGCCGCGCCCGATGTTCGAGCTTCCGGTGGGCTTTGAGGGGCCGAACCACATCTACACCGATCAGACGGTGGACGTGGATGGAGTTTCGGTTGAGGATTGGGACCAGACGGCAGCGGTATCGGACTCCCTGTGCGCGCTGCTGGACGGTGAAACGCTCGACGACACCTGCAAGGGGTGCAAAGCCGAGGCGAAGTTTGTGGGTGCCAGTTCCCAGGACTGGTGCCTGAAGCAGTTGGGCGGCGTGTTCTACCGCGAGATTTGCGCCAACCCGACCGCGACCGGCGAGACGGGCACACCCGTTTAAGACCATGCCAACGCCCCCTTACATCCAGGACCCGGTTCAGAAAACCGCGACCGCACTTGCGCAATTCAAGCGCGCCTCGGTGGAACTCATTGTCCGCTGTCTTGGCGATGCCGGCGCCCGAGGACCTTTGGACGTGATGCTGGTTCTGGATACGTCGGGTTCGATGGCGGGCGATCCACTGGCCGACCTCAAGGTCGCATCAAAAGCTTTCATTGATCTTCTCGACTCCGCCGTGGACACGGTTGGACTGACCTCCTTTGGGACCACGGTCACGCTCGACCCTAACGGACTCACCAACGATTTCGTCAGCGTCAAGGCGGCCATTGACGCGCTCACCATCGCTGGCGGCACAAACCTGTGTTCCGGCATCCAGACCGGACAGGCGGAGTTGGCTGCGAACGGACGGGAAGCGGCAGCGCAAGTCATGCTGGTGTTGACCGACGGGGTGGCCAACATTGATTACCTCGGAGGAACCTGTGCAACCTGGCCGATTGCTCCCACCGACTGCACCGATGACGCCATTGATGCGGGCGTAGCAGCGAAATTCGCTGGCACGGTCATTTTCACCATCGGCTTCAACCTGGATTCTATCTTCATCCCGGCACAGACCGCGACACTCGCCAGGGCGGTGCTTGAGGAGATTGCATCAGGAGCGAACTACTACTACGAATCGCCAACCGGCGCCGACCTCACCGCCATCTTCGCGCAGATTGCCGAGGCGGTATTTGGCAATCTATCGTCCATTGTCGTCACCGACATTCTCGCCGCCGGCGTCACGTACGTCGCCGCGTCCGGGGCGCCGGCGCCGGACGACATCACCGGCCAGACGCTCACTTGGAATCTCGACAGCATGGCCGTGGGTGACACGGAAACCATCACGTTCGAGGTTGATCTGGATTCGGCGGTTGCCGGGCAGTTGGTGGAGGAATGGCCGGAATCGGTCGTCAGCTACGTTGACTCGGAGCAGTCCAATGCGAGCGCGGTGATCCAGCAATGCTACATCACGGGTGAATGGGTGTGGCCGACCGTCGCAACGCCGGTGATTTCACCGGACGGCGGGAACTTCACTGACAGCGTGGAGGTCACGCTCACCTGCGCCACGGCGGGCGCTGCGATCCGCTACACGCTCGACGGCACCGAGCCAACGGCGGGTTCGACCCTTTACGGCGCGCCGTTTGACTTGACCAGTTCTGCCACGCTCAACGCCAAGGCGTTCAAGACGGATTTCGCGGACAGCGCAACGGCCTCGGCCTCCTTCGCAGTGTCACTCAGTTACACCGCGTCGGTTGGCAGCTACATCCTGGAGGGCATCACGTCGTTGTTCAGGACGGCGCCCCTGTTTTCGGAGGGGTATGGGATCACCTGCGAGGAACTCAAGCTGGATTGCATCGCGGTGCCGCAAACCACGCCGAACCTCATCGGGCTGCGCGTCGGCGTGTCGGCCCAGGTTGCCGACCCGAACACGGACGAATGCCGGCTGGTCTGGCACCAGCACAGCCTGAAGAAGCTGGAGTGCATCAGCCAGAGAACGGCGGTGGAGCACCGGGCGAAGAACACGCAACCGTCCGAAAATCTGGCTTGGAACTTCCTGAGATCGGGGAAGATTCTCTACCTGGAACTGCGAATTGACGGCACGGACGGCGACGCGGAGTTCAGCCGGATCAACGCGAGACTCAAGCGGTACGCGATCACGAACTACTGACGCATGGCGAACCCGCTCGACCAGTTCAAGACGGCCACGCCGGAATCGGCTGATTTCGAGTTGCCGCAAATGCCGAAGCTGGCGCAGTTGCTCAAGACGCACGGCTACCGCATCGGGTTCGACAAGTACGACGAAGCGATGTCGAACTGGCGGCGCGATTTGGTGTTCAATGTCAACAAAAAGGCCATTGGAAAAGCCGCAGTTCAGACTGGCAGTACCGGGTGACATCCCGTTCATCCTCGAACTGCTGCGGGAGTTCTATCGGCGGGCCGGCGCAGTTTACGCGGGCATCCCCTTTGACGGTCCATCCACGATTCTGACGGTTGCCGGCGTACTGGCGGGCGGGCTGTGTCTCGTCGGGCCGAGCAGTTGCGCCGGGGCCAACTTCGTGGCGTTCCCCTACAACCACACGGCGCTGGTCGCGCACGTCCAGTTCTGGTACTTCAAGAACGCCCGGGAGATTGCGATATTCGAGGCCCTGTGTGACGCCTGCAAGGTCGCCGGGGCGACGCACATCTGGGCTTCGAGCCACGCGCCGGGACACACGATAGCAAAGTGGTATCGAAGAAAAGGCTTGTCAGAGTGCGAAAGTGAGCATATTAGGGGACTCTGAACTTGAATTGACTTTATGGGCGGCATGGCAATAGCAGGCGCAGGGTTGGGAGTCCTTGGAAACATGGTGTCCACGACCGGGCAACTGTTTGGCGACAAGGGCGAGATGGAGTTCCCGTGGAAGTGGCCCGAACTTGGGAAGTCTGTAACGGGTTCGCTGACCACCGCCAATGCGAACAAGAAGTCCGGCGATGTCGCCCTGAACGAGTACATCACTCGCTACCTCGCCAACTACGCACCGACCAAGACCTACACCGATCAGGAAGTCGGCGCTGTCACCGAGTTTTACAACGGGCAGATCGAGAACCAACTTGCCCAGTTGCGGGCGCGGCAGAAGGCGGCGGGCCTCGATGCGGCGAACCTTTACTCGAACCGCGCGCTCCGCAGCGTGAACCAAGGTCTGGTGGGAACCCCCGGCGCCGGGAGTTCCTACGGCAATCGCCTCCAGATAGGCGCCATGGTGCCGTATCAGGTGGAGGCGAACCTGGCCGACGCGAATCAGGAGCGGGCGGATTTCGGCTACCTCACCCAGAACCGGCTGGGCTTGGCCGGACGGCGGCAGAACATGCTGAACTCTCTGGCTGGCTACGGACTTGTGCCGGAACAAACACGCCAACAGTTCTACGCGAACTACCTGAACAATTTGGGCGCCTTGGAGAATCTGTTCAACAGCGGCACCTACTCGCAGTACAATCCGTCCACGACGGAGATCATCGGATCATCGCTTCAGCAGGCGGGGTCCACTCTCATGGGGGGCGGTGGTGCTTCCACGCCGACGAACCAATCCAACATTCAACTCGGTCCTCCGCAGTCTTCCAGGCCCTACGCCGAGTATGCCGGAACCTGGTCGCCCACCACCGGATACGCCAGTCCGTCACTCTGGGGAAGTAGTGGCCCTGTAACGTCCGGCGCGCCGGGCGGTTCTCGCCCAGCGGACTGGTGGGGCTGGGGCGGGGGCAGTCTCGCGCCAGCAACGTCCAGCGGGGGCTGGGGCTGGGGGAGCTAACTATGCCTGCTGCGTACTATGGCGACAGTCCGGGTCAGGCGTTTGCTTCGTTCCAAGCGTACAACGAGGCCCGGGCGCGCGAATTGCAGAACGCCTTTGCGATGTTGCAACGGCGGAACGAAGTCGCCGCGCAGAACGATTACCAGAACCGGGCGCTTCAGTATCAGTACGGACGGGCTAACCAAGCCGACGCGCAGGCCGCGCGCGAATTCAAGTTCATGCAGGATCAGGCGACGGCGGATGCGCTGTATCGGGACGAGGTTCTCGGGCCGGAGTCTGCGGCCCGGATTCGGAACTTGGACGCGCAGGCAACGCAGCGCGAACTTGGGCCGCCAGTGACTGCAAACACCGCCAATTCCTTTGCGGACCTCGCTGCCGCAACCGGGGTGGTCCCCGATGGCGCGCCAGCGTTAATCCGCCCCCAGCTTGAAGCTCTGGCGAAGGCTGCTCAACCGGGCTTGAAGAAGGATTGGGATGAGGCCAGTCAAGCCGCCGAAATCGGCACCCGAGTACTTCGGATGAAACGAGACGTGGCCCCTCAAGAGATGGAAAAGCCAAAGTCATTCGGAGGCTGGGTGCCAGGTTTTGGCTGGGTCGCGGCACCACTGGGGAGGGCGCTTGGCCGGGCGTATCAAGGGTCGCCAGATACCACTTGGCAGCAACCCTCTCGAAACCGGGTGAACGTAAACGACCTTGAGAGGTACTTGAAACCCTACATTGACAGCGGCGCCATCGTTTTTGACCCGGCTGCGCGGCGCTATCGAGTCGCGATTGACAGGCCGCCATTCCTACAGCAACCGTCCGCGGCGGGCGCTCCTTCCGATCCTTCCCTCGGCGAGATGTACCCCCAGCCGGCTGATCCACGCGGATACCCGCTGGCGTCCCTCGGTCAAACGGGTGATGGTTACGTGCCTCCATCAATGGGGACAAACCGGATGCTGAACTACGGTGGCCAGTTGCCGCCCGTGTCGCCAAACGTCGTGATGCCGGGGTCCACGAACATGCCCCGCCTCGTGCGTCAGGGGACGAATTACTTCCAGTTGATGCCGGATGGGTCTTACCAAGCCATCCTGCCGTAAGCGATTTTCATTGAAACCCCATTGCGAATGACGTAAAGCGGGCACATGGCAGTGCCCGTATTTGATCCAGCGCAACCGTTCGAGGAAGTCTCAGAGATTCCAAGTGCGGGCGCCTCTCTGCCACAATTCGACCCGACCAAGCCATTCGAGCCGGTCGCGGACCTGCCAAAGTTCGACCCCGCGCAACCGTTTGAACCCGTGAGCGCGTTGCCTCCGCGCGCGGGCCGCTCCTTGCGCTTCACAGGCCCTCCCGCCGCACCGGTCAGCAACGTGAGCGTGAACGCGCCGCCGGTGTTGGCGATGCCGGTGGAGCCGCCGCAGGCAGCCAATACTCCAGAGCAGATCAAGGAGCAGACGTGGGCCACACTCACGCCCGCCGAGAAAGCACAGCTTGACTTGGCTCGCGGAGGGCGGGCTGGGATTGAAGGCGCGGGAATGACGGCCAAAGGATTTGGCATCGCGTCAACAGTGCTTCCTCCGGTGTCGGCGTTCGACATGGGCGGGCCTTACAATCCCGCCGAGGCCGAGCTTATTTCTCGATGGCAGGAGAAACGGGCACGCCAGACTCCAGCCGAGATCAAGGCGGAGATTCAGGCAAACCCAGCATTTCAAGCGGGCGAGAGAATCCAAGCGGTTGCTGAACGAACATTCCCAAGCGTCCAACCCAAATCAGTGAGCCGTCCGCTTGGCGCGCTGGCCGAGGGAGTTGGCAGCACCGTCTCGTTTCTGCCGGGTGGATTGGTCGGGCCGATGGGCGTTGCGTTACTCGGGGCCTTGCAGAATGGCGCTGGCGCATACGACGAGGCGGTGAAGATGGGTGCTCCGCACGACAAGGCGGTGGACGCTTTCCTCATCAATGCCATCGGCGGCACAAGTGAAGCACTGCCAATCAGCCACATCTTCCAGAGGATCAACCGTGCCAGTGGCGGAACGCTGGGGCGGGCGATCAGAGACATGGTGGTGTCCGGTTTGGAGGAAGGCACTCAGGAAATCTTTCAGCAGGTGCTCCAGAACACAGCGGCGAAGCATCTGTACGACAAGGAGCGGGAATACTTGGAAGGCGTGCTCCAATCTGGCGGCGTGGGATTCGGAACGGGCTTCCTGCTGTCCGCGCTGGGGATAGGCACGCACAAGATCGCGGAACGCACAGGCCGCGCAATCCGAGAAAGGAAACCCAATGCCATTGAAACAGAGCAAAAGCCGGGCGGCGTTCCAATCGAACTTCCGCGAGTTGATGAAGTCGGGCAAGCGGTCGAAGGAACAGGCGTTGGCAATCGCGTTACGGGTGCAGCGGGGCAACCGACCCCAGAAGCGCAAGCGCAAGGGCCGGTCGCTGAGGCCACGCCGGAAACACTCGCCGGCCTGACGCCGCAAAAAGGCAAGCTCGGCCGCCAAGGCTGGATGACTTCCACCGATCCCGCGGTGAGGATGTCGGTCAAGGTGGATACCGGTGGGATTTTGCTGAACAGCATCGAGGCGGTGCAACCGGGCACTGGCGCGGGCACGGCGGCGATTCGCAGATTGATGACGCTGGCGGACGCGACGGGGAAACCGCTGACGTTGACTGCTGAGGCATTGAGCAAAGAGAAGCAGGCGGGGCTGGAGGCGTTTTACGGACGGCTGGGTTTCCAGCGAACGGATGTTGGTGAGTTCATTTATCAACCAGTCCCGAAATTGCAAACACCAGTCCTGCCGCCGCTGCGTGCAGGAGAGCGCATGGTACTGGTTCAACGGCCCGATGGCACGAGCTATCCCGCTGCCTACGCAGGCACGTTCTATGATTTTCCGGGTCGCGGGCGGCTCGCGTCTGTCGCCACACTGAAGGATGGCAAGTGGTCGCATGGAATGCTCCTGCCCGGAGAAACGATTGTGGGCGAAGTCATACCCACTTCAACCCCGAAGGAGGTGATTCCAGATGAAAAAGTGCAAGGGCAAGGGCAAGAAGGGCAAGTAACGCCCGGGGCGCCGCCGACTGCGGCGGCGCCTATCCCATCTTCGGCGTCGCAACCTGCCAAGACTTCTGATTCTGACTTGGTTGTTGCAACTTCAACTCCCACCGCTCCGGGTCCGGCGACGCCGCCCGGGGCGACCCCTTCCGCCCCACGCGATTACAAGGCGCTGAACGCGATGGTGAGAAAGCACAAGTCTGCTCTGACCAAGGCGGAGAAAACGAAAGACCCGCAGAAGATGCTCGCCGTGGCACAGGCGGCGCTGGACGAATTCGAGAAGGAAGGCATCTGGCCGGATAACTGGGCGCTGTGGCAACGCGCGAAGGATGACGCGCTGTTTGCGATTCAACGCGCCGGTTACGAGCTTCCCGGAAAGCGAATCACAGCAGTTGTAAAGGATTCCCTTACAACTGAACCCACGCCACCTGCCGCGAAGCCCGCCGCGCCCGACCGCATTCGGCGCATCCAGATTCAGGACGAAGGAATCCAGGTCACGTTCCCGGACAAGATTCACACGGATTTGTTTGCGCTGCGTTCACGGTTCAAAGGCTTGCAAGGTGGAGGGCCGGACAAAGCCGCGCAACTCACCGCCGACCTGAAGCGTGTGGCTGACGCCTTTGGATTCCAAGATCAAGCGCAGACGATGCGGGCATCGGAGGCGTACCGCGACCGCGTGGTGGAACTGGCAAAGCAGGCCATCAAGAACGGAAAGACACAGTTCGACGCTCCGAAGCATGAAGCGAAGCCCGAAGTCAAAGCCGGCGCGATTGCGGACCTGAGCGAGTCGGACCTCGACGCGATGCTCGACGACGCGGCGGCGGCAGTGCCCAAGGCGAAGCCGACGGTCCAACCGGAGAAGCCCAAGGCAGCGGCGCCTCGCCGGGGCAGGTCGCTTCGCGAAGCCGGCGCCGTGTCCGGGTCTATCGTCACGCTCCGCGAGGAAATCAAGAAGCTGAAGCAAGGGATTCCCGTCGCCGAGGACATGGCGATGAATGACAAGGGCAAGTCGCTGGGCACACTCCAAGCCAAGATTTCAGAAGCTCAATCGAGACTTGATTCAGCCATGCGAGGCCAAGTCGAAGCGCCAGAAGCCCCGCGCCAAAAGACCGCCGCCGACATCATCAAGGAAGCCGCGGCGCAAGGCGTCTCCGGCGCCGATGAAGCCCTCAAGGGATTGTCGGACCTGTTTGGCGGAGGCGCCACGCTTGGCAGTGGGATCCCGTCCTTTGACGAAGCGACCTACGCCAAGGCCAAGCCGCACTTCCAAAGCGCCTACGACCAGTTCAAGAAGGCCGGCAAGAGTCTCAAGGAATTTCTGCAATTCATCTTCACGCGCTTCGGCGAGGCCATCCGGCCTTACCTGAAGCGGTTCGTGCAGGAAATGCAGGCACTCGAAAAGGAACAAAATGAAAGACCTCCTGGTGAACGACCTGGCGAGCGACCCGTGGGCGAAGGTCCGCCTGATCTGGCTGCGGGACCACCAACCGGATTACCTGCGCCAACTGGCGCTGAAGCCAAGCCTCCTGCTGGAACAGGTGGATCAAGACGTGCAGGCGGCGCGCAAGCTCCATCACCACCTGCAAGCGAAGGGGACCCGGCCGGAACTGGCGGAGGAACTGGCGCTGGCGAACCTGGCACCGCCGGAAGCGGTGCCGCCGGACGACCAGCTACCCCTGAGCGAGAGGGAGTTCAGCAGGATCGAGGCAACGCTGAAGTCCGCCGCGGCCCGGACATCGAGCCAACCGACAACCTTCGCATTCAGGCGTCCGACCAGATCGTCCCTGCGTCGCGCGCGTCGCGCATCACGGCCAACCTTGCGGCGTGGGAACTGAGCAAGACGCTCGTAGCGGAGAACCGCCTGCCGACGCCCGACGAGAAGCGCATCCTCATGCAGTTCTCGGGCTGGGGCGACACGTTCCAAGTGTTCGGCCTGACCAAGATCGGCGCCTACCACGAGGCCGGCGACGTTCAGGAATCGGTGAATGAAGGGCGGCAGGTTTACAACGTCCTCTACAACGCAGAGGACCAGAAAGCATTCGCCAACTGGCAGAAGCAGTACGGCAAAGCCTACGAAGTCCTGAAGGCGCGACTGAGCGAGGCGGAATGGGATTCGGCCAAGGGAAGCGCGCTCAACGCGCACTACACGAGCCGGGAAGGCATCGAGGGGCTTTGGGAAGTCGTCAAGCACCTGGGCTGGACGGGCGGCACGGCGGTCGAATCTTCGGCGGGCATCGGGCACATCATGGGCCTGACGCCGGACGCATTCGCCGGCAAGGTGCATTGGGTGGGCGTCGAGTTGGACAAGATGACGGCGCAGATGCTCAGGCAACTCTACCCGGCCAGCGACATTCAGAACGTCGGCTTCGAGAAAAGCCTGCGGACGGAGAACAACTCCGCGAACCTCGTCATCAGCAACTTCCCCTTTGGCGACTACCCGGTCGTGGACATCAAGCATCCCGACTACGACGGCTGGAGCATTCACAACTACTTCCTCGCGCGCAGCGTGGACACGGTGAAGCCGGGCGGGTTGGTCGTGGCGATCACCAGCCGGTTCACGCTGGACGGCGCCAAGGGCAGGCCGATGCGTGATTGGCTGGCGAGCCGGGCGGACCTGATCGGCGCCATCCGCCTTCCGGACACGGCGTTCAAAACGAGTGCCGGCACGGAAGTCGTCACCGACATTCTGGTGTTCCGCAAGAAAACCGGCGTCGGCAACCTGCTGGGGCAACGGTTCAACGGACTCGCCCCGGTGGTCATCCGCGAGGAACTGCGCGGGAAGAAGAAGCTGAAGGACGAGACGGATGAAGCATTCCAGGCGCGCATCGCCAAGCCGGTGCTGGTGAACGAGTACTTTGCGGAACACCCGGAGATGGTGCTGGGCGAACATTCGACCAAGGGTTCGATGTACGGCGGGGACGCCTACACCGTGACGGCCAATGCGGACGCCTCACTGAAGGAACAACTCGCGCAGGCCGTCGCAAAACTGCCGGCGAACATCGCCAAGGCCGAGGACGCGCGCATCGAGGAGGAGGATCAAGGCGCCCCGCTCGAAACCATCGCCGGCAAGAAGGCCGACTCCTACGTCGAGAAGGACGGCAAAGTCTGGCAGGTGGACGATCAAGGCCGGTTGCAGAAACCGGAGTGGGCCTCGAGTACGGCACAGGTTGCCATCGCCAAGAAGCTGATGGGCCTGCGGGATTCGATCCTGAAGCAGATTGACTTGGAACTCAGCGAGAACTCGGCGGAGGAGGACATCGAAGCGGGCCGGAAGGAACTCAACCGGCTCTACGACGATTTCGTGTCGAAGCGCGGCGCGCTCAACGAGAACAAGAACAACCTGATTGACGATGACCCGGAGTGGCCGCTGGTCGCCGGGCTGGAGGAGGAGAAGTCCGTGCCGGTGGAGAAGGTCGTCAAGGGCAAGACGATCACGCGGTTCGCCCGGCAGTACGAGAAGGGCTGGCCGTTGCTGCATCGGTTCAACTACCCGCGCACGGAACCCGTCAGGGCCGACAACCTGCGAGACGCCATCAGCATCAGCATCAACTACCGGGGCGGCATCAATGCGGACTACGTCGGGACACTCCTGGGCATCACGGCGGAAGAAGCACGGCAGCGGGCGATCACGGAGGAACTCGCCTACGAGAATCCGGCGACGGGCTTGTTGGAGACGCCGGACCTTTACCTGTCTGGGTTCGTGAAGAAGAAGTTGGAGGAAGCGCGGCGGGCGGTGGCGACCGAGACTCCGGGAGAGGGCGAGACGGCAAAGTTCGCCCGCAACGTGGCCGCGCTGGAAAAGGTTCAGCCCAAGCCGTTGCCGGCGGAGAAGATTTACTTCCGGCTCGGGTCCAACTGGATCACGTCGGAACAGGTGCGGCGTTTCCTCAGAGCCGTGCTCGACATTGACATCCCGATCCAGTTCGTGCGTGCGGCGGACGAAACCCGCTGGATAGTCGGGGATCCCCGGCATGAGTCCGTGGCGAATTCCAAGACGTTTTCTGCCGGCGGAGTCCCAGGGCACAAACTCGTCGAGGACGCGCTGAATCTGAAGCTCACCGAAGTCTCGACGACTTGGGAGGACGAGAAGGGCAACAAGCACACGGAGAAGATGCCCAAGGAAACCGCCGCGGCGCGGGACATGCAGGACACGATTCAGGAAGCGTTTCGGAAATGGGCAACGAGCAATCCTGCGGAAGCAACGGAAGTCGAGGACACGTACAACCGCCTGTTCAACGGACTGGTTCGGCGCGAATACCCGGTGCCATCGTTTGATCGCTTCCCGGGGGCATCGGACGCCGTCCAGTTGCGGGACTGGCAGAAGCGCGGTGCTGTTCGCGCGGTGCAGGAGGGCACGCTGTTCGCGCATTCGGTTGGCACGGGCAAGACCTACACGCTCATCACCGCCGCGATGGAGATGCGGCGTTTGGGCACGGCTCGCAAGCCGGTGATCGTCGTCCAGAATTCCACGCTGACCCAGTTCGCCAACAGCTTCCGACGGCTGTACCCGACGGCTCGAATCTTGGTTGGCAACGCGAAAGCGACCGCCGCCAAGAAGCGCAAGGGATTCGTCGCGCGCGTGGCGACGGGCGATTGGGATGCCGTCGTGTTGCCAATGAGCTTCTTCGAGCGCATCGAGAACGATCCCGACCGCGAGCAAGCCTACGTCCACGAACAACTGGACGCGCTGGAAGCGATGATCCGGGAGGCGGAGGGGCCGAACTACAAGCCCGACAAACGGCCAAGCAGCAGCCTTGGGAAACAACTCATCAAAGTGAAGCGCCGGTTCGAGGCGAAGATGACGCGCATTCTGGACCGGCTCGCAGCGAAGTCTGACGACCTCATCACTTTCGAGAAACTGGGCGTGGACGCCCTGCTGGTGGACGAAGCGCACAACTTCAAGCGCGGCGATTTCAGCACGAAGATGGAGCGCATCAAGGGGCTGGATACGAA
>JBAZRU010000039.1:0-8915 GCA_041662805.1 Candidatus Hydrogenedentales bacterium
ACACGTAATCCTGGTCCACCTGTCACCCGCGTGACACCCAAAGAAACGAGACAGCTCAATCTCTTCGCCTTTGTCCCTTCGTAAACCAAGTGCAAGGATTTTTGGGGGATGTCCTGCCGGAGGGACCCGGTTTACAGAATTCAAGTGTGACGGTATACTTACAGTGCTGCAAGCACCGTTGTCATCTGGTGAGACAACCATCATCGCGAAGTTCAGTTTTTGGCCTATTGCTATCCGGGACGGGTGGCCATCCGTGTGGGGCCGTGCTCTGGCGTGGCTTGGTGAAGAGCACGCTCGAAACTGTAGGAGGGTCGAATACATATCAATCACCTTGAGACTTGAAGTACGAGTGTGCCCATTTCGAAATCAAGTCTTTTACCCAAAACGTATGGAGACCTACACGATGAGAAAGCGTGGATTTACGCTTATTGAATTGCTCGTGGTCATTGCCATCATCGGAATTCTCGCAGCAATCTTGCTGCCGGCCCTGGCCCGCGCCCGCGAAGCCGCTCGCCGCGCAAGCTGCGCCAACAACTTGAAACAGTGGGGCCTGATTTTCAAGATGTATGCCAATGAGTCGAAGGGGGAAAAGTGGCCTCTTGCCACGATCTATTGGAATGAAAGTACGGGAGAGAGCGAAGATTCGAAGTATATCCCCGGCGGTGTGTTTCCGGAATACCTCACGGACCCGAGCATACTCATCTGCCCCTCCGATGCTCAGGCCACCGTGGACGACCTGAAGGATCCCGTCACCGGCAATTGGTGCTTCACGACGACGTGCCGTGATTTCTCGGAAGGCGACACGCAAAGCTACTTCTACATTGGCGTCGTGCTGGACAAGTCGGGTGCGAGCGATCCGGTCGTCCCCCTTCCGGGTGGAAATGTTTGTGCGCAGTTTGTCGCAATGTTCCTAGTGGTCGCCGAAATCACGAGCGACTCGTGGGCTTCCGCTACCGAGATGTACAGCGCCGTCGATACCGACCTCAATTTGAACGACTATGCCAGCGTGATCGGAGCGTATGGAATTAGCGCAGCTCAAGTCGGAAATGGAGGCGGCAGTACGATATACCGGTTCCGCGAAGGGATCGAACGCTTCATGATTAGCGACATCAACAATCCCGCCGCGTCGAGCCAGGCGCAAAGCGAGATTTACGCCATGACCGACCGTATCTCCGACGACGTGGCGGACTTCAACCACGTGCCGGGGGGCGGTAACACCCTGTATCTAGACGGGCACGTGGAATTCCAGAAGTATCCTGATCCAAACGGACCGTTCAGCAAGGAGATTGGCAACGCATTCGCTCTTCTATAGTCAATACGGCTAGTGCCCATGCTCGCGCTTAGGGCCTCCGGGCGTCTTGTTGGCGAGTTGGAAAACACGTAAGCTCCCCGAGCCTTCACCGGCTCGGGGGGCTGTATTTTTTGGGATACGCACCGCTGAACCTCGACGATGTGATTCGCAAGGCTGTGTGCGGGCGTCGAACGGCGTGGTTGCTTCGCATTTCGCGCAGGCACTCTTGCCTGCTATACTAAACTCAACAGGAATGAAGTTGCATTTTTCTCCTGTGAATATGTCCTTATCGTCCTTTGCCGACATTGAAGGATCTCATGCCGCCCGTCCAATTTAGGTATATCTGCCCATGTGGCGCCGAGTTGCTGATCGAGGAAAAGCAACTCGGGGTAGAGGGCGCCTGCGCGGAGTGCGGGCGCAAGGTGCTCGCGAGTCGTGACAAGGTTTCGCCTCTTGCCCAGAATGGCCAGACCGACGAAGAGATTCAGATGGGCAAGTCCATCGGCCCGGACGGCGTGGCCGTCGAGTGGAACATCGGCGACGTCATTCTTAATGTCTATGAAGTGACCGATCTCCTAGGCGAAGGGGGGATGGGCAAGGTCTACAAAGTCCTCCACCGCGGTTGGGACATGCCATTGGCGGTCAAAAGCCCGCGGGCGCGCACGCTGCTGCGCGAGAAGGGCGCGCGCAATTTCGAAAAGGAATGCGAAACCTGGGTGAACCTTGGCCTGTACCCGCACGTGGTGAGTTGTTACTACGTGCGCCGGCTCGGCGGTGTCCCTCGCGTGTTTGCGGAATTCGTGGACGGGCGTTCCATGTGGCATTGCATCCAGGATGGGCGCATGTACAAAGGGGGGCCGCGCCGCGCCGTCGCCCGCATTCTGGACATCAGCATCCAGACCGCCTGGGGGTTGCAGCACGCCCACGATCAGGGGCTCGTGCATCAAGATGTGAAGCCCGCCAACGTGCTTATTGCACAAGATGGGGTGGCGAAGGTCACGGATTTCGGGTTGGCGCGGGCCATCGAGGCCGCAGCCAACGGCGAAGGCGGCGTCGATTTCGTGGGAATGACACGCGGCTATTGTTCGCCCGAGCAGTCGAACCGCGAAAAGATGACGCACGCTACGGACATCTGGAGCTGGGGCATCTGCGTCCTCGAGTGTTTCACCGTCAAGACGGTCTGGAAACGCGGACACGAAGCTCCTGACGTTTTGACCCGTTACTTGGCACAGTCTGCCGAACGCCCCGGGTTGCTCCCGATGCCGCCGCGTCTTGCGGAAGTGCTTCGTCGGGCGTTTCAGGTCAGTCCCGATGCGCGGCCCAAGAACATGAACGAAATCGCGGACGAACTGGTAAGGTGCTATCGCGAGGTGGCGGGATCCGACTACCCGCGAAAACGCCCCAGGTTCACCTCGGTTTCGGGCAATAATCTGAATAACCGCGCCATGTCGCTGCTTGACTTGGGCCGCCACGAGCAGGCCGAGCAGCTTTGGGACCAAGCGCTGAAATCGGATCCTTATCATCCCGAAGCGACCTATAACGCGGGGTTGTTTCGGTGGCGGAGCGGGCGTAAGACGGATGATGCATTGCTCCAGCAGCTTCTGAATGTCGGGAAGCTGCACCCCGGCGAATGGATGCCGTCCTACCTTATCGCGCAGGTTCACGCCGAGCGCGGCGATTTCCGCACTGCCGCCCGCTTTCTTGGCTCCCTGCCCGAAGCCGAACGAACCCGCCGGGAAGTCACCTCGCTCATCGGGACCATTCGTGAGCGAGCCCAGCGCTCGTGTCAGTACGTGCAAAGCATTGAAGGCCACAACGACGCGGTCACCTGCGTCGCTTGCAGCGCGACCGGCAAACTGCTCGTCAGCGGGAGTGAAGATAACACCGTAAAGATTTGGGATTCCGAAACGACGCAATGCGTGCGGCTGTTCGAAGGGCATCAGAACACCATCACGTGCGTGCTCCTCACCGACGACGAGCGGTATGCCGTATCCGCGGCGCAGGACCGCACCATACGCATCTGGGATATCCCCCGAGACGGGTGCGCGGGCGTGCTCGAAGGACATCGCGACTCGGTGCAGTCCATCGCGTTCTGCGCCGAGCGGCAGCGCCTGTTGTCGGCAGGGCTCGACGGCGCGTTGCGCCTGTGGGACTTTGGCAAACGGGTTTGTGTCGACACCATGGAAGGGCATCGCACCGCCCTTGAAGCGTGTGCGCTTTCGTCCGACGGCGCCTTGGCGGTATCCGGAGGAAACGACCGCGTCGTCATGATGTGGGACATCAGCCGGTGCCGGCAGATAGGGACCATGGAAGGGCACACCGACGCCGTAAGCGCGCTTGCAATCAGTCCGGACGGGGGGCGCGTGCTATCCGGCAGTCATGACCGGACGCTACGTTATTGGAACGCCGCGACGGGCAAGTGTCTTCACGTATTGGAGGGCCACCCTGGTCCTGTTCACGCAATTGCGTTCACGCCCGATGGCTTGCACGCCGTGTCGGGTGGGCGCGACGGGGCGCTACGCCTCTGGGAACTGACGTCTGGGCGATGCCTCCATACCTACAGCGGACACCCGTCCGAAGTGAATGGGATTGCCGTCTCCGGCGATGGCCATACCATTGTATCCGCGGGCCGGGACCGGACGATTGCCACGTGGCGGATTGCGGACCTTGAGCAGCCGTACACGGCTCCGACGGCAATGTGCCAAGCGGTAACGAGCGAGGACGTCGCCACGGTAGGGCAAGCATTCGACCAAGCTCTTCGCCGTGCGCGAAAGGCCCGCGAACAGGGAGACGTACTGGGCGCGGCGCGATACGTTCGCGAGGCGCGCAATCAGGCTGGACAGAACCGCGCCCCGGAGGCCCTCCACGAGTGGAGGCAGCTCTACGTGCGGTTGCCGCGCGGCGCCTTTCGAAGCGCATGGGAATTGACGCGGTTGACCGGACCCGGCGACCGCATCAAGGACCTTCGCATAACACCCAGCGGGCGGTACGCCCTCGCGCTCAGCGGCGAGAACACGATCGCTATTTGGGACTTGACCGAGCAGAAGGTCGTTGTCACGTTTGAGCGCGACGCAGCGCCCATCGAAGCCGTCTGCATGACCGATGATGGGCAGTTCGCGCTGACCGGCGGATGGGACCTCAAACTCTGGGATGCGCGCCGGGGTATTTGCGTGCGCAACTTCGAGCGCTTGTCGGACATGGTGAATGCGGTCGACCTCAGTACGGATGGCCGCTACGCCGTTTCCGCCGGCAACAAGATGATTCGGCTATGGGACGTGTCCTCGGGCCAGTGCCTCAGAGAAATTGTCGAGCATCCCGGCGACATCACCTCTATTCGCTGGCTAGCCGACAGCCGCCACGCCATTGCGGGCGGCGAAGACCGGCGTTTGCGGGTGTGGGATATCGCTACTGGCGCGTGCCGCGGCGTGTTGGAAGGCCACACCAACCCCATCACCGCGATCAACGTAAGCGCCGACGGGACGCTCGCAATCTCGGGAAGCGGCTCGCTGCTCGGCCGCCCGGGCGAGGTCAAGCTCTGGGATATGGCCACCGGGGCCTGCGTGCGCGCCTTTGAAGGGCACGCGGGCCGCGTCTCCACCGTGCAGATTACCGCAGACAACCGGCACGTCCTCTCGGGCAGCACGGACCACACGATTCGGTTGTGGGAAATTGGCACGGGGCGCATCGTGTTCTCCACGGAAGCCCATCCCGACGGCGTGGAGGCCGCCGCGATGAGTGGCGATGGATGCTTCATCATTTCCGGTGGAAAAGAAGGCGGCCTTCGCGTCTGGACGCTTGATTGGGACTTGGAGGAACGCCTTGCCGCACCGTGGGATGAAGGGGCAAGGCCGTGCCTGGAGCGCTTTCTTGTGGGGCACACGCCCCCATCCGTGCGCTTGCCCTTGCATCGAGCACCCACGCAAAAGGAACTGACGGCCGCGCTTGCGCGACGCGGCAAAGCCACGTGGACCGATGCCGACTTGCAGCGCCTGTTCTACGCGCTGGGCTGCGCGGGCTACGGCTGGCTCGACTCCGCCGGCGTAATGGCCGAACTCGAGCAAACCGCCGTGACTTGGCGCGGTCCGCGTTCTATACCCTTATCGCAGGCCCAAGGTGCAGACCAAGGGATGATGAGCCGCTTCCTCCATCGCTTCACCGGAGATTGAGGCGGAGCGACTCAGAGTAAGGGAGGCAGCCGGTTCCGGTCCATGAGCGTCCGTACTACAATCAGGGACGTTCTTCGTTCTTTTCGCGGATGTTCGTCGTGGATGTAAGCCCGCGGAATTCGGGGACAGACACGTCTACGCTCACTGCGTTCGCTTCGCTTGTGTCAGTCCCCGAATTCCGCAAGTGCGCATGACGTTCCCTTATAGCGGCGCAATGACGCGCCGAGAGCGATATGGACAAAGATGAAACGGCGTGAACTCATCAATCTTGGCATCGTACACCGCGATGCACTGAACGCGGCGACGGAGGCATTGGCATCCGCCGCAGGCGCGGGTATGGGCAAGCGCGAACTCCGCGAAAGCATGCGCGCGGTCGTGGCGAATCCCTCCGCGTATTTCGAAGACACACATTTCGGCGCGCTCGCGAAAGCCATGTGCAAAGAACCGCCCGTGCACTTTGTGGCCGAACGCACGTCCGGTCCCGCGCCGTACCGCACGTGGGGCGAAAATCTCGATCGCGAGTCCATCGAGCAGATGGATAACGCATGCTCGTTACCCGTTTCAATCATGGGCGCGCTCATGCCTGACGCCCACGTCGGCTACGGGCTGCCCATCGGCGGCGTGCTGGCGACGGATAACGCCGTCATCCCGTATGCCGTCGGCGTGGATATCGCGTGCCGCATGAAGATGACCGTGCTCGATATGCCGCCGCACGCCCTGACGGGCCAGACGGACCGTTTGAAGAACGCCCTTGAACGCGAGACGCAATTCGGCGTGGGCGCGACCTTCAAGAATCAGCGCCGCCACGAGGTCATGGACGAAGACTGGTCGGTGTCGCCCGTGACGCAGCGCCTCAAGGACAAGGCATGGGCGCAGCTTGGCACGAGCGGCAGCGGCAACCATTTCGTCGAATACGGCACGCTCGACGTGATGACCGATGACTTGCGGGTCCCGCGCGGAACCTACCTTGCCTTGTTGAGCCACAGCGGCAGCCGCGGTACGGGCGCGCAGGTCGCGGATCATTACAGCAAGCTTGCGGCGAAGCTGCACCCGGAGTTGCCGAAGAACCTGATTCATCTCGCGTGGCTTTCGCTGGATTCCGAGCCGGGCCAGGAATACTGGAACGCGATGGAATTTATGGGCCGCTATGCCGCCGCGAACCACGCGTGCATCCACAAGCACGTGGCCAAGGCGCTCGGCGTGCGGTCGCTGCTGGACATCGAGAACCATCACAACTTCGCGTGGATCGAACAGCACCAGGGACGCCGCATGGTCGTGCATCGCAAAGGCGCGACGCCTGCCGGCGAAGGCGTCATCGGAATTATCCCCGGTTCGATGGCGACGCCCGGCTACGTCGTGCGCGGCAAAGGCCACCCCGAATCCTTAAACTCCGCCTCGCACGGGGCGGGACGCCGCATGAGCCGCAAGAAGGCCAAGGAGACACTCACGACGAGTGCGATGAAGAAGTTCCTTGAGGAGCGCGGCGTGACGTTGTTGTCCGCGGGGATCGACGAAGCGCCCATGGCCTACAAAGACATCGAACAGGTCATGGCCGCCCAGGAAGACCTCGTCGAAATCCTCGCGCGGTTCACGCCCAAACTCGTAAAGATGGCCCCCGCCGGCGAACGCCCCGAGGACTAAGGGCGTCTTCGTCTTTCGGCTTCGTCTGTCCATCTGGTCCGTGTTCGTGCGCGCCAGTCCTACTACAAAGGATAATGAGACGGGAAGGTAGAATACCGGCCATATGACGTGCTTTCTGCTCACGGGTATTGGTCGAGCGTCATTCCGTCCTTGCCGATGGCTTGATAGGTCACCCCGCTGGTCGACACATCGACTACCCAGAAGTGGCTGGTTCCCGATGCGGTCGCCTCGTACCAGCGGAGTCCGCCTTCAATCTCCCTGGGGTCCGCGCCGAAGCTGCCGTCGCCGATGTAGAGGGTTCCATCCAGTGCGATCTTGCCGTCGCGCAGCAAGTGGGTCCGCTTGAGGGTGTGATCGTGATTCTCGAAGGCTGCCGTCAGTTTGTATTCGTCGAAGAGCGGCAGCCAGTGGGTGCGTCCAAGCTGCGACCTTTCGCCCTCGAATTCCCGGTGGCTGGGGTATAGGGGCACGTGATATACCGCAAACCGGTACCGCACGTCTTTGTTCTTCTCCAGCGTTTGCCGCAGCCATTCTTTCTGCGCCCCGTCGTGCGGCGCGATGTGCCCGGAATCCAATACGAGCAGCGCGATATTCGCTCCGAAGGTCCGCTCGTAGTACGTCAGTTCAGACTGCCTTCCGAAATACTCGAAGTAGAATGTCGCGCGCAGTTTCGGGTCGGGCGATTCGCTCTTGTTGGTTTCGTGATTACCGATAGCCGCGACCACGGGGATAGTCCTGCCATCCGGAGCGACCATGAACTTCTCCCAGTTCGAGAACCAGCGATCCCATGCCTTGTAGTTCTGCACGTCGGCATTCGCGTACGCGATGTCGCCGCCCACAACGACGAACAGCGGGTCCTTTTTCGCCGCCTGCTTGAGCAAGGCTTGCGTGCGCGGCGTCGAGTCCATGTCTCCACCGGTGATGAACCGGATGGGCTCGTCGCCGGAGGGGACTGTCCGGAACGAGCGCTCCTCGGTGAACCCGTCCTGCACGCTGCCTGCGGTGAAGTAATACGTCGTGTCCGGCAGCAAGCCCCGCAACGTGATCGTGTGGATGGTCCGCTCCACGGGAAGTCCCGGAACTTGGAGCGTGCTGCCATCCGCCTGATGCGTATACCCGCCGCGATCCCGCTTGTGCGACTTCGTGTCGTACCGCACCGTCGATTCCTTAACCGGGCGCTGCGTTTGGTAATTCACGGTAATCGTCGTGCTCGGATTGTCGGGGTACGTCAGGTAGAGGAAAAACGGCTTCGCTTGCGCGAACGCCGCGAACGCGATAAGGCAAACCGCCACGAACAACACTTGGACAGAACTCTTCCGGACACTTCCAAAAACGCAATGCATGCCACTTCCTTTCTCTCTAAAGAATCAGACTGATCGGTCGGATCCGACGGATCGGTCCTATTGCATCTACTCGCCAGCCTTTTCCGTTTCCAGCACCGAATTTCGCGCGCGGATCGCCAGTAATTCTCGCAGAAGCGTGTTCGTATTGCGCGGCGTTATCCCCGTTTCGGCGCAATACAACTCCGGGTCGAATCGTTCTTTCGCGCCGCCCACGTGGTGACCGTCCGTGGACACGGTGAACTGCACTCCCATATCGGCCAAGGGTTTGATGTCCGCGATAAACGCCGCGCGCGCCGCCGGATCGTCCCAGTACCCCTTCGTGCCATGCGCCATCTCGATATAGATCGACTGCCCCCGCAGCAAGGTCGCCACCGTCTCTTGCTCGCCGGGTTTGAAGAAGCGGTAGTCCTCCGCGGTCAACGATTTCACATCCTTGCCAGCCTTGCGCGCGACCTTCTGAACCTTCTCCATCCG
>JBAZRU010000039.1:8925-18366 GCA_041662805.1 Candidatus Hydrogenedentales bacterium
CACAATCATCGGCACGGGAAACTGCTTCTGCGCCTCAATGATTTGTTTGATGCGCTTGATCAACGATTCCCCGTTCGGCGCGTCGCCCGGCGCATTCGGCGACATGTGCCATCCAATGACCTCGGCCAAACGCATCGGTTCTGCATCCAACGTTTCGTCCAGTTCCGTCTCGCTGATTTCCCAACCGCGAAACGTGATTACGTCCGTTCGCGTCCGGAGCGATGCGGCATCGTCGAGAAAGGCCTTCTGTCCTTCGAATCCTAGGGGATACCACTGCGATAGACCTTGTTTCTTGCTCCACTCGTCAAACTCGCCGGGCGTCTTTCGATAGAGCTCGATGTGATCGAGAATGATGATTGCTTTCCGCCCGTCCTGCACCGCCAAGTCCACCCACTCCTTCATGGGTATCTGCCGCTCCATGCCGCAATGAAGGTGCATGTCCATCTCTCGAAGCTGGAACAAGGCAGGAGCGAGTGACGTACCGGGTATCGGGCTCACGGCATTTTCGTCTGCCCATGCATTACTAAGCGCGAAAAAGAACAGCGCTGTAAACATCACGCATGCAATACTCTTCCTCGCGATTTTCAAGACATACTGCATTCTGCTTCCCTTCTTGAAAGATAGAACCGATCGGTCGGATACGACGGATCGGTCCTATCGCTTGTTCTCGCTTAAGGCTTCAACGTAATCGCCGATACGGAGTACCAGACGGGCCGGCTCTTCAGGATGCCCACCGCGCACATCTGATCAAGGAATTGCGGCAAACCCTTGTGCTGCAAACGATCTTCGCCGCTGGTCTTGTCGTCCTTCCACGCGACAAGGACGAACCACGACAACTTCGTCTTTGACGCACCTCCGAACATGAATGTTATCGATTCGGCTCCGGCTTTCACGATTACGGCGGACAGCAGCTCGCGCCATGTGTTCTCGAAATGGTCCCTCATTTCCACGGGGATTACCAAACGCGTGTAGGAACAATTCGATCGAGTCTCGTTCAAGATACCCGCAGTTCCAAGCCGCGTGACTTCCTTCGTTGCAAGGGCATACATGACAATATCCGAGCACAACGTCACGCATTCGTCGCAGATTCGGCGGTCGCGCCGGCGGAAGAGGCGCTTCACTTCAATCCGCGCCTTGCTGCAAAACGAACAGCGCTCGTCACTAGCCTGAGCGGCGGACAGTTCCGGGTCGGACGGCAGTTCGCGGAGTTCCGCCATCAACTCAGCCACACACGAATTGCAGATGTTAACGTCCGGACCCGCGATGAGCTTCTCCACGTCCGCGGCCGTTTTTCCACAGCAGGAACATGCGTGCATAACTTCTTCTTGTCGACTCATGTTCGGAATACTCTCCGCCAGGTCCCACCTCAACTCTACATAGGCAGTTTGTGCGAAATGGCGCAGACACTGTACCACGCCGTCTTGCCGCAAAGGACGCCCTCCCGGCGCATACCCTCCATGAGCGTCGTCATGGGTGCGAGTTCCAGGAGTGTTTCTCCCGGCGTATTGTCCTTCCACGCAACAACCACGAACCAGGACGTCTTCGTGCGTGACCTGCCTGCGAAGAGATAGATCACTTCGCGGGCTCCCAATTGAAGGAGTGCAGCCGAGAGTCTGCCGCGCCAGTGAATCGCGAATTCCACTCGCGCATCGTTGGCGATGACGAGGCGCGCGTAGGAATGGCAGACCTGATCATCAGGAATCAGTTGCGCCGTATGGTCGAAAAGGCAGTCCCAACCGCCGGGGTGCTTCAGGTCGTCGTTTACCATGTCGGCACAGAGCCGCACACACGAATCGCAGATGAGATTGGATCCCCCACCGAATAGGCAGGCTGATTGGTCCTGCGTCTTTCCGCACACAGAACAGGCGAGCCGGCGTGGCCCGCCTTTTGTGGCCGCGACGCGATCGGCAACGATCTCGGGATCGCGGAGCATCAATTCGAACGAAGTTACGCAGTGATGGCACATGTGAAAGCCTGCGCGGGCAAGCACGATTTCGGATTCCGGCGCTTCCTTTCCGCAGAAGGAACAGAGTGGCCCTGTCTCTTGACTAGGGTTCATTTGCATACCGCCATTTCCGGACTTCTTAACCGTCTACTTCGCTTTGTCCGTTTAGCCCTTCCTGAACGCAAACGCAAAGAGCTCGGCGCTTCGCATCTCGAACTGCACGACCACCGGCTTGCCCGTCAATGCGCCGACATCCGTTTGTCCGTTCCACGTGGCAACGTGCCGCAGATTGTCTCCCGTGATGGGCGCGGACTGTTCGAATCCCGGAATCGGTTTCCCCGCCGCGTCCAGCAAGTGCACGATGATTGACCCGCCTTCTCCCGTGCGCGCATTGACCTCCAGGCGATTGCCTGTAAACACCACCGGCACGGTCGTCAAGGCTCCACCTTCGCTTGGGGCGTCGGCGCTGACAAACCGGTCCAGTTGCCAAATCGCGAGCCCGATGCAGCCGGTCTGCTCCGTGCCGCGTCCCGTGTTCTCAGCACGGTAGAGGCACGGCGTGCCATGCGTATACGTGGAGCCGCCGTAGTAGAGCCAAATCTCGTCGCCCACGCGCAACGCGCGCGATTGTGTCACAAAGAATCCCCGGTCCCATTGATCGAGTTTTCCGCGCTCGACGCAGGGCGTCCGGAAAGGGCGTTCCCACGTGTGCAAATCGCGGGACACCGCGAGCTGCAGTTCGCCGGGGCCTTCGTGATTTCCGTAGCGCGCGTTGTTATTGATCGTGAGCATCCACAAGAAGGCGAGGGTGCACGACTCTGCTGGATAGGCGCCCATGCCGTAGAATTCCGTGCGCATCAGGTTCGGGTCGTCGGGCACGTCCAGGATAGGGCGTACTTCTTCAATGCGCGCAAACGACGACGCGTCGTCGCGCAAGTCCGCCGTGATCACCAACTCGGGTTCGGTCCACGTCTGGAAATTCGTGCTCGTGATCATCCAGAACACGCGCCGATCATGTCCGCGCACGACGTGCCCGATCTTCGGAAATGCGACGTACAACTTCCGTTGCTCGTCGTAGTACCCGGTGATCACGTCGCCTCCCCGGCTCAACGGCGTCGTGCTCAGAGGCGTCCAATTCAACCCATCCGGCGACGTCCACGTATGATATCCGGCGCGCTTCTGATCCCAGCCGATCATCTTGTAGCGCCGTGCGGGATCGGGGTCGCTCTTGTCCTTCATGACGCAAGGCAAAATGATATCCGCGGCGATGACGTTGTGTTCCGGGTACGCGTCCGTTTTCACGGTTCCCACCGGCGGCTTCTCCCAATGCACGCCGTCCTTGCTTGTCGCGTAATAGACGGCATAGTTCGGGAACGCTTTCGTCTCCTCCCCGAGATACCACATCTTAAAGACGCCTTCGTCTTCGTCGTGGATGACGTTGCCGTAGATCTCGAGCCGCCACCCTTCCCAGGGGCGGTCCGCCTTCATGATGGGATTCTCAGGATGTTTGCGCGCGGGGTGCAGCGTGAAGCTCACGTGTTGCGAATCGCGCACGAGGACCTGGTCCACGAATAGCTGCGACTTGTCCTCCACCGGAAACGGCGATACCGGCCCCTGTCCCGATGCGACGAATGAAGCCACGCACGCAACCACGACTGTCAGCGATCTTGGGATTCCCATGACATACCCCCTGTTTGTTGTCCGTGCACATACGGTATTGCACACGGCACCCAAATCTCCAGGGGACCCACGAACCCAACGCCGGACCGTATTCGTACCGTCGGCTACGCCATGCTGCTTTCAAGCTCAAGCGCGCGCGGAAACAGGATGCTGTTCTCTTTGTGCACGTGCTGGTGCATGTCCTGCTCCAGTTCGTGCAGACCGTCCAACATTGCACGATAGGTGTTGCAGGCCCACTCCGGAGGGGTGAAGTCATCCGTCAGGCTTCGCATCGCTTCGAGCGCTGCGCCTGCCTCGTCGTGCTCCGCTTCCATGACGCCGATAGGGGCGGCAATCGTCGCGGGCGAGCAGGCGCAAGGCGCGTCGATTCCGCACAGACGCCGGATCGCGGGGAACAGCACGCGCTCTTCCTTCATCATGTGCGCTTCAAGGTCGCCCTGGAACCGCTCGAACAATGCACTGAGCTGGCCGAGGCGGGCATCCTTCTCCCCGTGCACCTTCGCCACCTTGGAAGTCATTTTCGTCAGTCGCGGCAATTCCCTGCGCAAGTAGGCGTGGTGCGTCGCCTCGATGTGGTCCGCCAATTCGGGGAGCACCATTTCCAGGCACAGCGTCGCGTCCGCATCGGCTCCAGGGTGTGGAACCGCAACCAGGCGCTCGACCACTTCGGCAACGTCGAGTCCTTTCTTCTCGCACACCTCCGCCAAGGGCTTCTTTCCTCCGCAGCAATAGTCCACCCCCAATGCCTCGAATACGCGAGAGCGATTGGGCTGTTCGGCCACGATGCGGCCAACGGTAGTTTCGGGATTGATGGTAGTCATGGTGGGGTCTCCTTGTTTAGATAATAATCGCATGTATATATACGTTTTTGCAACTCGATATATTCCCGGGCGGCAATGTGCCGCCTCTAGCCTCTTGCATCGGTCGCGCTCGGCTGGCTATAGTGTGGTGCTCCTTTTCGGGGTTCATGCTTCAAGGCGACCGTTCCGGCGGTCCGGATTATAAGCGTGGCTGCGGCCCCGGAACCCGAGCAATCAATGGACGTTGGTATGCGGCTGTACGTAGGCCGCAGGCTGGGATGTGGTCCATTGGCGGCCCTTCAACGAGGATGTGGAGAAAAGTATGAGCAAGGCGAAATTGATTCTTGATGGGAAGGAATACGAATTCCCCGTCATCGTCGGAACGGAAGACGAAGCCGCGATCGACATTTCCACGCTCCGCGCCAGGACGGGCGCCATAACCTACGACCCGGGATACGGCAATACCGGTTCCTGCAAAAGCACCATCACGTTCATCGACGGAGAGAAGGGCATCCTCCGTTATCGCGGATATCCCATTGAAGACTTGGCCGTCAACGCACGGTTCACCGACGTGTGCCACCTGTTGATGTACGACCACCTCCCCAATGAGGTCGAGTTGCAGGCATGGCGCCGCAAGCTCACCATGGAGAGTTTCGTCCATGAAAGTTTGGTAAACTTCTTCGACCACTTTCCGCCGACGGCGCATCCCATGGCTATCCTATCCAGCATGGTGGCCTCGCTTTCGACGTTCTATCCCGATGCCAATGACGACCAGTATCTCGACTTGGACATCATTCGCATCCTGGCGAAGGCCAAGACCATTGCGGCGTTTTCGTACCGCAAGTCCCGCGGCGAGCCCGTCATTTATCCGCAGGCGCACTTGAGTTACGCAGCCAATTTCCTTCGCATGATGTTTGCCTCGCCGGCGGAGCCGTATGAAGTCAACCCGGTCATGGAGCGGGCGTTGAACATGCTGCTCATTCTGCACGCCGATCACGAGCAGAATTGCAGCACGTCTACCGTACGCATGGTAGGCAGTAGCGGCGCGAACCTATACGCGTCCATCTCCGCAGGCATCAGCGGCCTATGGGGTCCGCTCCACGGCGGCGCAAACCAGGAAGTGCTGGAGATGCTCGAGCGCATCGTGGCCGATGGCGGCAACTACAAGAAATATATCGACATGGCCAAGGACAAGAGTTCCGGGTTCCGCTTGATGGGTTTTGGTCACCGCGTGTACAAGAACTTCGATCCCCGCGCCACGCTGCTGAAGGAAATGTGCGATGAAGTGCTGACGACGCTCGGCGTATCCGACCCGCTTCTCGAGCTTGCCAAACACATTGAGGAAGTAGCCCTGAAAGACGACTTTTTCATCGAGCGGAAGTTGTATCCGAACGTGGACTTCTACAGTGGTATTATCTACCGCGCGATGGGAATCCCCACGAACATGTTCACCGTCATGTTCGCCATCGGTCGCCTTCCCGGCTGGATCGCTCAGTGGCTTGAAATGCGCAAGGACCCCGACAACCGCATTCACCGTCCGCGCCAGATCTACATCGGCACGACCGAACGGCCTTACGTCGCGGTAGACTGATACCTTACAAGTTTAGCTCTTCAGACGCCCCCGCCTTGGGGGCGTTGCTCTTTGTGGGAAAAGCAGCATAAGACCGATCGGTCTGATCCGGCCGATCGGTCTCATGCATTCAGTCTCATCTTGTAACGTTCAAACAGTGCTAAACCCCTAGAAATCGCCCATATCACCGTCGTCCAGCGGAATGACCTGCTCTGGATTCACTACCTTCTGTTCGCGCTGGTGGGGAATCTGCTTCGCCGCCTGTTGCCGCCGCTCCGTTTGCGGTACGCTAGCGCTCGAGAATCGCGGGGGTGATTTTCGAGGAGCGGCCGTTTGTCTCTTCGTGAACGAGCGCCGCGACGACGCCATGTTTTCCGCTTTTGCGCCGTGGATCAGTTTCACGAGTTCCTTGACCATCGCGTCCAATTCCACCGCCTGCGCGTTCAGCTCTTCGCTCGACGACGCCGATTCTTCCGACAACGCGGCGTTGGACTGCGTCACGCGGTCCATATTGGAGACGGCCCTGTTAATCTGGTCGATGCCCTGTGCCTGCTCGTTGCTCGCGGCGGCCACCTCTTGAATGAGCTGCGCCACGCGCTCGATGGAAGTCCCAATCTCTCGCAACTGCTGTCCGACAAGCGCGGTAGTCTCCACGCCATCGACCGCGTTCTTCTGCGATTCGTCCACGAGGACGGCCGTATTGCGCGCCGCCTCCGCGCTACGCTGAGCCAGGTTTCGCACTTCTTCCGCGACGACCGCGAAGCCCTTGCCCGCATCGCCTGCACGAGCCGCCTCAACCGCAGCGTTCAGGGCCAACAAGTTGGTTTGAAACGCGATCTCGTCGATCGTCTTTAGGATCTTCGCCGTTTCCACCGACGAGGCCTTGATTCGTTCAATCGCCGACGCCATCTGCACCATCGCGTTTTGGCCTTGTTCGGCCGCCTTGCGCGCCACCCCCGCGGTTGCGCTGGCCTGTGTCGCGTTCCCCGCGTTCTGCTTAGTCATCGACGCCATTTCCTCAAGTGAAGCCGATGTTTCCTCAAGGGAAGCGGCCTGGTCGTTCGCGCCTCCGGCCATCTGCTGGCTGGCGTTGGCGACCTCCGTCGATGCCGAAGACACTTGCGCCGCCCCTTCAAACAAACGCTGGGAAACCACGGATACCGGCTTCTCCACAAAATAGACTGCAAACAGGGCAAAGACGATACCGACGACGATGAGGGAAACCACCGCAATGCCGCCCGCGAGCGTCATGGTCGAAGCCAGTTTCCGGTCCGCCTCGTCCAGGCTCTGGATAACCTCGAAGGCTCCGTGAATCTCGCCGACCTTCCAGTTCTCCATCTTTTGCCCCAGGATATCCAGGCCATCGCTGTTTCCCCACAGTTCCTGCGAAGTCGCGGGATCGCCGTGGCAGTACATGCAGCGTTCGGACAACTTGATTGGCCGGAAATACCGGACCGCGTTCTTCTCTGTGTCGATTGTGTACCAATCGTCCGACTTCTCCCCTTCCAATACCTTTAGCGCTTCCGCCTCAATGGAATCAGGCGTGTTTACTGCGTTGCGCGCCTGGTGCTTGGGAGTGCGAAACGTGTAGTTCCCCTCCTCGGACTTTGCCATCGCGGCCTGCCACGCCGACACAACGGGGACCGCGCCCAATATCTTCGTCTGCCCCGCGGCTCCCTCGGCGCTCCAAGCGCGCATCATCTCCACCGTGAAGACGCCCTGCTGCCATTTGTCCTCCATGCCCTCGCGAGTACCCTCGGCCGTCAGGCAGATGGACCGGGCCTTATCGACATACGATTGGACCGTGGCCTCTCGAGATTGAGAGTAGTAGAGGGAAAAGAGTGCGAGGACGAGCACCGCCGGAAGCAAGGTCCCCAAGCAGATTAGCTTTGCACGTAATGACCATCGACTCATGCTCACGCCTATGTCCCTTTCCTCTTGTCCGCATCGCGACGCAGAAGAATCCCTCCTCCACGCGTGATCGGGGCCATGCACCGCGAAATACGGCAGAATGAGATCTCCCACATCGAACTTGTAGGGGTAGTGTCAAAGACAAGAGATCTGTACCGCATTCAATGTCAGCGCAGTTCTTTATGACTACCGGGTTGCCGCCGATTGAGGCTTTGAAGCCACCCCCAGGAGATTACTGCCTTCGCGTATGAATTCTATCGGGAGTCCCTTGTCGTGTCAAACAGATCTTTCAGAATGCGGTTTTATCGGTGTTCACAATCGCGTTTTTATTGATTCTCGAAACTCGCAAAATTCCAGCGTCAACATAGAGTACCGCCGCATATGGTGAATCGGCGGACAGGGACCTCTCCCACCCAACTGGTGCTCGCCATAAGTTGAATATTCTCCTTCCCTACGCATAGCATCGCAGACATGGGGTCTGCTATTCCGCGAAGCCTTGCCGTTCTTGTGCTCTGGGGCATCCTCGCTTTTGGGGGGCACGCCGGTGTGCAGATGACCCTCGTCACCGGAGGCGGCGGGATGGTCCGCCTGGATGCTGTCACGCCAATCCTTGTCACGTTGCAGAACGACGATACGGATCGAAATGGCACAGTCGTCGTTAGCCTCTTGACTGCGCAAGGCGAGGTCAGCCGGGCAGCCCGTGATGTCGCACTCTCTCCTCAGTCTCGCAAGGCGGTCTTTCTTTACCTCCCGGCGACTTCACTGACGCCCACCAAGGTCCGCGTCCGCTACGCGAATGGGCGGCGCGCTATCGTTTCCGAGACAATCGAATCCGTGACTCCGCTCAATGGACTCCTCCCCGTGACAGCCATCATCGGACCTCCCCCGCCGGGCTTGCCCGAGATCCAGGATGAAAAAGGCGCTCAACTTGGCGCGCGCGTCTTTCTGACTCCAGACCAATTGCCCGATCGCTGGGAAGGCCTGCAAATGTGCGACGCAATCATCCTCGGGACCGCGCTCGCTCATCCCTTGGAATCGCCGCAGGTCACCGCGCTACGCGACTGGGTATTGCGGGGAGGCGTGCTGGCGATTGTCGCCGACAAAAAAACCGATGGTCTCATGGCGCTCGCTTCAGAAAGGGTACTGCCGTTTACGCCTCTGGCACTGGAGGAGGTCGCGTTGGATCGCTTCGGGGGCGCGACGGCGGAAGTAATGACGGGGACCGTCGAGCGTGCTGCCACCTTGCTGGAGTCGAACGGCTATCCGCTGGCTATCCGCAGAAACACGGGGTTGGGCAGCGTCGTTTGCGTGATGATGCCCTTTGACGCGCCTGCCGTGCGGGGATGGGATGGCTGGACGGAATTCTGGGCTCGGGCATTCGCGCATCTCACGATTCCGACGGAATCCGCGAGTTCCTATCCCTCCGGGCTCGCGTCTCCCGAAAGCAGGACGAGTCCTCTCCTAGCGGCAGCCAAACCTCCCGAGCAACCCACCGAACGTCTCGCCCTTGTTGTGCTGCTATCAACCCTGTACGT
>JBAZRU010000040.1:0-18333 GCA_041662805.1 Candidatus Hydrogenedentales bacterium
AAGGCGCGTCGGAACCCAAGGCGAGCACATCGGCGTAGCCGATGTGATTCGGCGCGAGCAGCGATCCTTCGGCGGGCTGCGGCCCGGAAGTCGTTACGCGAAACCCCGCGACGGCCAGGCACCACCGCGTCCACCGGCTGGTCCAATGCGCGGCGCGCCGATTCTGTTTCTTGATATCGTGGGTAAGCGTCTTTACCGTCGCCCAACACGCCAGCAGTAACAGGCTCGCCGTCATAAGTCCCGCCACGCGCATGCCCGCACGAATAGGACTCGAATGCGCCCGTTTGACCGGCGCATTTTCGGCGGTGGTTGCGGGTATGCTCATTTGATGAAGTCGAGCGGCGAGAAGTTCACTTCTCTCCCATTCAAGAAGATGAGGAAGTCCACGGTGCCAAACTCGCGGTCGATCACCGGCTCGGAAATGACCTGGCAACCAAGCCGGAGATACGTGCGAAACAGCTTGGGTAGACGGATAGGCTCGATATCCGGATCGTGCTCGCGCACCGTGTCGCCGCACCGGCAATGGGGTTTGGCGGGAAGCGCAAGCGTGGGATGGAGATGGTTCTGCGCGCGGATCGTCTTTAGCGCGCGCCACCCGTCGTCGGGATCCTGCGAGGTGAGCGAGCAGCAGCCAAACACATAGTTGTTTTCGAAAAGGTTCATGAATCCGCCCACGCCCAGCCATAGGTTGATGATCGCGGGCAGCGTGCGATGGTCGTGGGCCAGGCACGCCCGTCCGAGTTCAACCGTCTTCGGCATAAAGGGAGCAAAGTCTGTAAGGTCGAAGAATTGCGCGGCATATACGCCCAGGGCTTTCAGCCCTTGCGACATAGCTTGAATGCGATACGTACCGACGACGCGGCTCGAATCGTCTTCCAGCAACACGATGTGCGTAAACTGGTCGTCGTACGCGTCGCGGTCCAGCCCTGTGACCACCGCGGCAGCAAACCCTTCGCCCAGTTCGAGGTTGAACACCTCATAGCGCAAGCGCAACGCGGCTTCCACGCACCGGTCGGATGACGCATACCCCACCGTGTACGGACTGGTCTTCGTTCGCGGCAACGTCACGACGTCAACGCGATTCCAGTGTGCCTTCAGATCGTCCACACCGGTAAGCTCTAGTCGTGTCAGCGGAAGATTCTCCACGGTTGCAGCGTGCTCGTCGTGAGCAGTCGGTTCCATAGTAACTAGCCCCTGCTTGAATCGAATCGCAAACGTTAATGCGTTAGTGGATACGCGCGCGATGCCTGCCTGTACCGGTAACAATCGCGCAACAGTCGATATGGCCCCAATGCCCGGTGCCCTCTCCGTCGGTTCTCCGCCCCTATCTCGAATAGGATACGGAATTGGCGAAACAAAGTCTTGTAAGCATCCGTGAGGGTCGCGCGCGCGTCCCAGATATGCGTGGCCTCCGCGCCCGCCCCGTTGATTTCCACGATGTGCAAGCCCTCGCCACGCACAAACGCCTCCAGCGTCTCGAAACGAATGTCGAAGCGCCCGAAGTAGAATTCGGGTATCGACGACGCGATCGCGTGGATGCGCGCTTCAAGCTCCGGAGTGATGCAATGCGTGCCGTCCTTGAACACCGCCCCCTGCGCGTGATTGCCCGCGAACACGAGGCGAAACCGTTCGCTCTCCGGAAGCACGCGGTCGAGCTGGGCGGAATGCCTGCGGAGATACACATCCTTGATCAACACCGCGCGCGCGTCGGCAAGAATCAGCTCCCGCAACGTGCGGATGCCGTCGCCCGTCACCGAGGGAAACTCCTTCAACGTAACCGACATGATGTGGCCGCGCGCTTCGCGGGGGTGACGAAAATAGAGCACACCCGCTTCGTGCGGAAGATCGACCAACGATTGCAGCACCAACGGCGTGTCGGGCGGGAAATCTTGCAAGTAGTCTCGCAAGCAATCCGCATCGGGTATGCGCTGGACTCCTGCGCCCCGCTGGCCCGTGTCCGGTTTGGCGACAATGGGAAACGCGAGCCCCGACTCTTCCATGCACTGTTCCGCCTGCCGCGCAACGTCCTCAATGGGCGTATCCGCCGAAGGCCGCATCAACAGCGCATGCGCCGCCACCCATTTGCGTTGCGCCTTCGGTACGAGCGAAAGAATCTGCGACTTGGATTCGCCGATTAAACCGCCGGAGTAGATGGACGGATTCGCGGCAGTCGGCAACGTGAAGCTTCGAAACCGCAGCGCAAGCCACGCGTAGTAAAACCCAACGGGGATGTAGAACACGAAGGGCGGCCAGAACTCGAATACCGATGCAATGGGTTCGGTGACGGCGGAGGACTTCCCGTCCGCAAGAAGGCGCTTCGACGTGCGCCGCTGCACGATCACCATCGCGACGATACATGCAATGGCGACCGGCCACTTGTAGCGCCCCAATTGCGGCAACACGGCTTCGCCCAGCTTCACGACCGCCGTCAGCAGGAGGAACGTCCACAACAACGAAGCCACAACCGCCGCGGCCAAAAACCGCCACGCCGATGCCTGAAAAACCCCCGCGCCCACGTACGTGGGCAACCGCGTGCCGGGAATGAAGCGCGATAGAAACACGGCCAGGACCACGTTGCGGTCAAACCAATGTTTCACGCGGTCAAGCCGGTCTTGCGACACCCAGCCCCACGTGACGGTGTTGGGCCCCACCACGCGTCCGATCGCGTACAGCCCGAAATCGCCAGCGGCGATGCCTATGGTCAGACCGATCAGAGCAGTGACAAAGGCCATGCGCCCTTCGGCAACCAAGATACCGCAGGTGACTGTCGTCGCGTCTTCCAATATGAACGTGCAAAACCCGGCGAAGGCCGCCTGCAAGGCAGGCGTATCGACCAGGGAAACGAGCGTGGACTGGAGCCAATCGGCCAAGACTACCTCCGTGGCGCGGTTGCGTCTGCGTTCCGGTTCGGCACGGCATCCTCGCGCGGCGAATCGCACGCCCCAGGACGCAATGCCGTCCGCGGCCAGTATCGCATAACGGACTGATGGGCCCCCTTCACGATCTCGACCTGCGTGATGCTTTTGGTTGCCGCATGCCTACGCTCCATCAACGGCGACCACTCCGCCTCCCCCACGGGCTGGAGCACATGAAACGCCGGCAGCGAACCGCACAAGTGTGCTCCCTCCGCCTGCCACGCGTCAAAGGCGCGCCCGCGCCATGCCAACACCTCGTCCGTCTTCCACGACGACGATGTGAGCATCGTCCATGTATGAGGATGCACGTGATGGGCCAAGGGCTCCTCGGCCGTCCAGTCGAAGGACTCGACCGAATCCAGGGAAGCCAGCGCCACCGTGAACGACGGATACGGGCGCGGATCGAATTCCGTCAACGCCGCGCGCCGTATCGATTCGATAGTCCCTTGGCGCAACAACCACGGCACGATCTCGCCACGCGTTCGCCTCTCGACGCTCCCCGCCCGGGGCTCGTCGTCGCCCGCACGGTACAGATTCATAAGGCACGCAACGACCCCGTGGTCGCTGACGCCCATCCACGTTCCCCCGCGATTGCCGTCGACCGGTCCCAGCCACGAAACGCCCGCCTCCTCATGAAACTCAGGGGTTCGCTCGTCGGCGCGCGTCTTCCCCTCGTCTCGATTCATGGTGACAAGCAGGGACTTCTCCGCCCGATGAACCGTTATCGTACACATACTCTACGTCCGCCTGATCCCCTTGCGCACTGCTCGCGCAAGGCCCCCTCCGAGTCTCGCCGCCCCGTCCTATTGCCCAGCCGTCGCCCGATACGCTGCCGTGGAATACGCCACGCTCACCCGCTCGGGAATGTGGATGCCCCGCATGCGCGCAATCAATGACACGATAGCCAAATGGTGGATCGTATGCCCCGACAGAAACAACAACTCGCGTGCAAGCGTGCTTGCCACATACGAAGGTTCGCTCTCGGGCGCAGCCAGCTGGCCAATACGAATCGGCCGCTGCATGCTGTCCGCATTGAGTCTCGTAAGCTGCCCTATTACGTCGGTAGTCACTTCCCTGAAACGCTCGGGGTCGCGTTCAATACGCTCATCACGATCGCGTGCATCGTAGTCGACTTCCCCCGAGTCCAACCCGCGCAACAAGCACAAGTAATGGTCGATGCAGTGGCGGAAGTGCGGTCCTATCGCGGGGGTCTGTTCGCTCGCCGTCCCGTAGTGTTCTGGGGAGATCAGGTCAAGCACTGCCAAACACCGGGCGCACGATTCAACGCATCCATCGACGGCAGGATGCACTGCGATTGACACACTCATATGCGAGTCCTTATCGAATGAAGCCGCGATTTCATGGATGTAAGCATTGCAGGAGAATCGACAACGCGTTTGGTTCGAATGCGATCAATCCAAGCACTGCACGCACGGCGCCTGTACCCTCAGGGACTGCGTCACTCCTCAAGAACGCCTCGCGATGACCAAATCGCCGTAAGTCTAACATGGTCCTTCGACTCGACGCGACCGCACCCGATTTCCCCAGGGCGTGCGTCTGAAAGGCGGGAAGTGCAGATCATACGCACAACTCTCCTTCAACGTGCCTCGCGCTCTGTAATCTTGGGCCGTTGGCAACCTGCATTTTGTACCGCTGGCATCTTGCCGGCTCTTGGGCTTATGCGCTCCAACGTCCTCTTGCCACCGAATGCCGCCTGGAAGGCGGCGGTACAAATACAGACGCACCGCCCCTGCCCACGCTTGATTCACTGCCATTGACCAACCGGCTACTGTCGATTACCATGCGGCATGCACAAGTGCGCGCTTCGCGCGAGGAGATATTCATGAAAGTCGGCATTATCCTCGGCTCCCTTGGAACAGGCAGCCTCAAACGCGACCTGCAACGCGCCATGGCCATCGGCGTCCACGGGATTCAACTTTGGGTCGTCAACAACGAACTCGACCCCCGCGAATTAAGCCGTACGGGCCGCGAGGAACTCGTGGACTACATGGATTCCCTCGGCCTGGAGCGGTCCGCGCTCTGCGGCGATGTCGGCGGATTCTGCGATCCCGGAACCGTGGACGAGAATATCGCGCGCACGAAGTCCGTCTTCGACCTTTGTGTCGATTTGCACACCCCCATCCTCACGACGCACATAGGGACCGTGCCCGACGACGCCACCTCGCGCGCATACCAGGAACTCGTGGGAGCCGTGCGCGACATCTCAGACTACGCCGTCAACCGGGGCTGCTGTCTCGCCATCGAGACAGGCCCCGAATCCGCCGAGGCACTCGCCCAATTCATCGTAGATGTCAAGAGCAACGGCGCGAAGGCCAATTACGACCCCGCCAACCTGTGCATGGCGGGCTTCGATCACATCGGTGGCGTCAAGGCGCTTGCCCCCTACATCGTCCACACCCACGCGAAGGACGGCGTGTTCGAGTCCGAGAAAAAGGGCAAAGGGCTAGAGATGCCGCTCGGAAAAGGCGACGTGGATTTCCCAAGGTATCTCGCGGCGTTGCGCGACGTCAGCTACTCTGGCTTTCTTACCGTCGAACGCGAATGCGGCGACGACCCTGCCTCCGACATCGTCGAAGCTGTGACTTTCCTCAAGCGCCAGGAAGGCGTAGAGCCCTAATTCGGCACATGCGACGGCGAGGCAAGAAGTCCAAGGCTGAATTCGAGTCGCGTGCGCTCGATGTCATTGCGTGGTGCGTGCTCCGGTTGATCTGTGGCATCGTTGGGTTCCTTCTCGCATTCTTCGTGGTGAGCCGGAGCTGGGTGTTCTTCGCGGAAGACGACGGCCCCACGATACTCCTTGGAATATCGGCGGTGAGTGCGGTCTTCTTTGTTCTCCTGGGCCCGCGCGTGCTCAGCGCACTGTTCGAGCAATTCAACGACCGCTGAGACTGGCCTGCTCGAAGATAAAAACACAGGTTGGTAGCCCGCGGACGTTTCGGCGAAACGTCCCTATCCTGCTCGATGTGGCGCGGCGAAGGATGGGGATTAGCTCAACAGATTCTTGAGCTCACTCATGAATTCGTTGAGGTCTTTGAATTGGCGATAGACCGATGCGAAGCGTACATAGGCGACTTCGTCAAGCTCTTTCAGCCGCTGCATCACCGCCATGCCGATTGAATCCGTGGACACTTCGTGCTCGCTCGAATTGAAAAGCGAACGTTCCACGTCGTCGATCAACGACTCGACTTGTTCGAGGCTGACGGGGCGTTTCTCGCAGGCCTTCAAGATCCCGCTCTTGATCTTCCAACGATCGAACGGTTCGCGCCGCCCGTCTTTCTTGATCACCATCTGAGCGACTTCTTCGATGCGCTCATACGTGGTGTAGCGGCGTGCACATTTCAAGCACTCGCGCCGACGCCGTATCGAATCCCCTTCCTTCGAAGAACGGGAATCTACCACTTTGCTTTCAAGAAATGCGCAGAACGGACACCGCATGGTGGTTTGTCCCTGTTACCGACGTTCGCCCCCACAATAGAGAGACTTCGCAACTTCTAGTACGCCTAGATGTTGTGTTCATACCCTACCAGATACAACATACGGCGTCAAGCGAAAAACGACAGCCCCACCGATCCGTAGCTCTCGTGCCGGTATCGCTTCAGCCCCCCGCTCTCCTCGGGGATTGCCTCGTCGCGGGCATGCTCCAACACAAAGAGTCCATCGCTGCCAAGCAGGCCAATGTCGGATATCGCCGAAATGAGCTCCCCGTATTCCTGATAGCCGAACGGCGGGTCGGCATAAATCACGTCGAAGGCCCCCCCCATTTTAGCCAGCGCGCTCAGTCCGCCAGGAATCGAGATTCGCCGCAGGGTCCCCCGCGCCCCGAACTTGGCCTTTTCCAGGTTTCCCCGGACACAGTCCAGGGAGCGGGTATCGCTGTCCACAAAAACCGCCGAAGCCGCGCCCCGGCTAAGCGCCTCGATACCGTTCGCCCCCGTCCCCGCGAAGAGGTCCGCAAATCGGCTCCCCGGAAGGCCCGGGCCCAAGATGCTGAACAGCGCCTCCCGCACGCGGTCCAACGTGGGCCGGATCCGCGACCCCTTGGGCGCTTCCAGCCGAATCCCCTTCGCCTCTCCCGCAATGACGCGCAACATGGAGCGATTATACCCGAGCCTCGAAATCCGTAGCACTGTATTTGCCATGGCGATATTCGCCGTCGCTACAAATGACGATTCTGGTGAGTAGGAGTAAGAACTGCTCCAGTGTGACGCAATGTGTTTTAGCTCGTTGTCGTACGATGCTCGGCGTGACGAACGAGACGGCGGGTTATGAGTCGCCGACGGGTACAGTAGATCCCGAAGGACAGTGTGCCCGTAAGCAAAGCGAGTTCGGTCATGGTGAGCAACGGGGGTGCATTGGCGCCTTTGACGCAATCGCGCAGCATTTTGCGGACACTTGAATTGGGTTCCGTCCACCATGCCCTGCGCATGAACTGGGTAACCTCCGGCGTTTGAGAGAGTGACAAGCTGTGCACGATCTGCCCGCGTTGGTAAGGTTTCGGCGAACAGCGATACGCGGTCATAAGTAGTCTGTATGCGGCATCGCTGTGAATTGATGCCGCATAGTTCGCGAGTGTTTCCACCTGCCCCGGCTCCATGTGCGACATGGCTTTTTCGATTTCTGGGAACGCTTCCAGATCGCGTCTATGGATTAGTTCACGGGACATCTCGGAAGCCACATCCGGATCGTCGAGAAGTCGTCTAAAGACGGGAAACAGTGCTTTCAATCGGTCTTGATCGGGCCATCTCTCGAACGTGTTGAAGAAACGTACTGCAAGCTTCCGCTCATTGGAGCCTCGGGGGGACTGCACTATGGCGTCGAGTACAAGCGAGACGGCTTTGTCGGAGGGGGAGTTGCCGAGGTTGTAGGTCTGCTCCAAATCCCGGAACACGGAATCGACTTGAGACGGGGTCACTTTCCCGAGAAGATCTATTAGTGGTGGTTCGTCCGTCCCTTTGGTGCCGCCTATCCCCATGTGCTCGCGCATCAGAAGCAACTCCACGAGTTCGCCGATTCCGAAAGGCCCGTCCAATCGTAGTGTTCCCCGAGGCGCTTGGGCGATCTCGGACTGTAGGAAGGCGTGGATCCTCTTCGTCGTCTCTTCATCGCCATGCCGCAAACTGTACGCCGCAAGGAGCCGGGCTTGGGGAATGGCGACTCCGAGTTCCGGGTGATCGCCGACCTCCAGCAGGATATCGGGAAATGCCCGTGAGCCCCAGACAATGAGCGCTTGCCGGTAGACATCGCGCGTGGAGGGAGAAAGGAGCTGCTCTCGAAACCAGGGGGCCGTCTCATCCATCTGTTGCCACAAGACCGGATCCAGGAGTTGGGCGAGATCTTGCCACTCATAGATCTTGTTTCCTCGGAAGATCTGAGCCACTGCGTCTAGAATGGCAGGCGCAGATTCCCGAATAATCGCATCGACCCGTTTCTTGCCCGACCGCTCGTTCCTATCTACGTATTCGAACGTTCGCAGGACATGCCTAAGCCGCGGGCTAAACTTCGGCGAGCGGATGTCTTCGGCGATGGCATTGAGGGCGTCGTCGGACCGTAACAATCCAATAAACCAGATGGCATCCATCGAATTCGAGTCCATCGCGAGTTTCGCCAACCAGCTACCGATATCCGCGTGTTCCTGGAGGACGCGCGAGGCAATATCCATCAACGCGGCCTCGGTGCGACTGAATTCGTCTTTCGGATCCGGATAGTACCAAGGGCCCTCGTCTTCCTCAGTATCTCCATTCCGATGGACGTCATCCGTCACCAATTGTCGCAGCAACCTCGTGGCGGCACAGGCACGGCCCACGTCTTCGCCGCACATCATGGTTGTCAGCCGCCGCATCGTCTCCTCGCGCAACTCGGACTTCGCGAATTGATCTGTGCCATGACTCTGGAGTACGGCTATGCATCGGTCTTGGGAAGCCGGCAGGTCTGAGTCCCATGAAGCGAGGAGCGTGTCGTAGAACCGGTTGGCGCCTGCTATTGCCCACGCTGGCGACCCGCGTTTCAAGCGCAGAGGAAATGACGATAGGAGAAGTTGCATATTGTCGAGCCAGAGCGCTTTGTCCGCGGAAGCGCAAATCTCGTAGGAACGAAGAACACGCTGGACAAAGCCGGCGCCCTCGGCATCGGGAGCGCGATAGAACCAGTCCTCAAGGGGACGTTGCTTGTCCTGCAGGAGGGACTTGAGTTCGGCCGGAGAGGACCACTGGGGCTCTGGGGCGGATGGCGGCGCGGAAACGGCGCAGACAGCAACGACAAGAATTGCACTGAGACTGTACATGGCGTCCTCCCGGTGATTCGGCAAAGCTTGGCATTCCCAACACGTACGGTGCATTGCGGGGTTCACGGAATCGGATTTTGAACTGGTGAGGGCGACGCTGGACAAGCGTGCTGAATCGCCCGCAATCAAGTAGTCAAACGACAGGGCTGTTTGGGGACAACAAAAGTAAGCCGATTGGGCAGGCTTGCGCCCCAAGCGCCGAGGGCCCTGCCATCGACCAAACGCGATTCCCCGATTCAATCAGCTTGCCATAGCCGCAAGACCGCATCTAGTATGTGTGCCGGTTGAGGAAGGCTCATTGAAGCGTCGGGCAGACGAGAACTCCAGGGGGTCCATGAATACGAACACCTTCACCAGGCGAGGCCTATTCCGTCGCGCGGCGGCGGGTGCGGCCGCGATGGCGCTCTCTGGCGTCTCTCATGGCCAGGAAGGCCCGGCGGCAAGCAACGCGAAGACGCCGGGACGGGCACAGCGCAGGAGTTGTTACAACAATTTCGCCGAGCATCTCCTCAACGCGTTCAATCCAAACATGTTCTATCCCGAACTGCCGTACCGTTGGTCCGATGACGACTGGTTTCACTTTCTCGACATGATCCACGATTTCGGCTTCACGCATTTCGAGTTCTGGCTCGTGCCACGGCTGTTCTCGCGCGCGGCTCTCAAACAACCGTTCGGGCAAGAATTCGCGCGTCAGATGAGCGCGATGATCGCCCATGCCGCGTCTCGCGGCCTTGGCATCAAAATGATCGCATGCCTCACCACGGTCGGCGACGATTGGCACACGCATTGCCCCAACGTCGCCGAGGAATGGGCGGAATGCCGCATGATCTGGGACGAATGGACCAAGCGGCTCCCGGGGCTTGGCGTGATCGGCATCTTCCCCGGCGACCCCGGTGGCTGTTCGCGCAACGGATGCACCGCGCGCACGTTCATCGACCGCTCACTGGAAATCGCCGAGGTTGTAAAGAAGAACCAGCCCCAAGCCGAAATCGAGCTCGGCACCTGGGGCACGCCGTTCTGGGGATGGGGAACCATTCAAGGGCCGCCCGATTGGCAGGGCGAGTTCATTCAGAGCATCCAAGGCAGCGCGTGGCGCTTTGACAAACAACGCGCCGACGACGCCATGGAGTACCTCATCAAGCGCCTGCCCGAGTTCCCCAAAGAGACTTCCGTGGCCATCAACCTCGGCTTCAATTCCGACAGCAACCCCGACACCGACGGCGGCCAACAGGATGCACGGCCGTGGGCCCGCGAAATCGCGCGCACGAACCGTATCGTCACCTGGGATTTCAGCCTCACCGAAGGCGAAGGCGCAATCATCCCCCACCACCGGTTCGAGCGGCTCTATGCCCAACGCAAGCGCGAACTCGAAGCCGCGCCTTACGAAGGCGGCATCTGCTTCACCATGACCCCGCTGCTAAATCAACTCTCGCTCTATCAGTCCGCGCAGTCGTTCGTCAATCCCAACGCCGATGCCGCCGCACTCACGCGCGCCTTCTACGCGCGCCTCTTCGGGCCGACCTCGGAACCGTTGGCGACATTGCTTCCCCTCTTCGAGATCATTCCCGATTGGGGAAACTACAATCGCATCGACATTTCGAGGCAGGAGTTCAACAAGAAGATGCGTGAAGGTGCGGACCTGGTGCGTTCGTTGGAAGGCAGCGTCAACGGGGACGTGCCGTTCCATCCCCACCCCGAACAACACCGCAAGGACTTGCTATTCTTCTTCGACCTGTTCGCGGACCTCAGCGGGGATACGCCGGATTTCGATCAACTCACGAAGCGGTATTGGGATCGGGTGTTCGCGGTCTACGACAAACTCCCCAATCACGTGGACCCGCGCCCCCACGGAGCAACGCAACGGCTCATCCGATACTTTGATCCGAAATGGGATCGCGCCGGTATCGGCGCACTGCCCGGGAAATGGACATCCTGACCCACTTCGCCAACCGCGACCCAAGTACCGAGTTCTCGCCCTCCGCGCTGATCCGCAATAGTCCGAGCTTGTCCGTGTTGGTCCGTGCCAGTTTGTGTTTGTCCGTGAGGCCCTTCCCCCACCAACCAACTACTCATGAGGAATCACATAGCTCTCCCCATCCGACACGAACAAGGGCTGAAGTTGCGCAAGCTCAATGGGACTGGCGACCTGTTGCTTCTGCCCTTCCCAATACTGCTGCCATTCCTCGAACTTCTCATACTGAACAGGCTCCGATTCCGTGCTCCAGAGTTTTGCCAACGCGCGTGAACAGGCAATTCGAACACGCGGATCGTTATCTTTGAGCCCCTCAATGAGCGCGGGGGAAATCGCCTTATCATGCAGTTCGGCAAGCGCGACAGCCGCCTTCGTTTTCACGACCACTTCCTCGTCCACCAACCCCCGAGCCACATAGTCGACGCTCGACTTATCGCCAAGACTGCCAAGCGCTTCCAACGCGGCCGCACGATTCTGCGGCACGGGATCCGTGGCCTTGTCGCGAATAATGGGTTCTGCTCTGCGCCTGTCGATCGTGCTCAGCGACTCAAGCACCCCCGGCAACAATCGAACACCGTAGCTCGAAAGAGTCACTTCGAGAAAGTGGAAGATATCCACCTCCTTCTGCATGCCCACCAGCTTCTTGATTGCCGCCGAACGCTCCGCCTCGTCCTCGCTCCTGAATAGGTCGATAATGGCCACGACTCGCTCGCGCTGCTCTGTCGTCATGCCCGTCTTCTCTTCCATCATCTTCTCATGTTCGAGCGCATGTGGGTTGAACTTCGATACGTCCTTGGCGGCCGTCTTGTCGTTCTTCTCGATACGGTCTACCTCGTCGTTTTGCAGAACGATGCTCCCGCCTCCGCCTTCGACCGCGATACTGTTCTCGTTGCGTACAGTCACCTTCCCGTCGTAGCTCACGCCGGTCTTCAAAAACACGGTATCGGCCATTGCAAACGCGCCAAACAGCGCTATCGCCAAGATTGCACATAGTCTTTTAGTCATATTCTCTATTCCTCTCGAAGCTCGACCTTGCAGCAAGCGAATCCGGTGTATCGCACCGTGCGCGCCGCCATGAAGACGGCGCGCACGAAAAACGTCATCTACTCGAACCAGGTTGTCAGCCGCGTGAACTGCACCCGCGTCGTGTCTTCAACCCGCAGGAAATCCGCTACGCGCCGGTCGTAGTACAGGTTGAACGCCGTTCTCGGAACACTGAAATCCGGGCCCGGCACCAACACGCCCAAATCCGCCGTCACGATGCTGCCGCGCACAACCATCTGCCCACGCGTGTTCGACTTGTGCCGGTCGCTGCTGCGCGTCACGCAGAAGATACTGTTATTCGAATACAGAAGCCCGTCAAACTGCCACGCCCTTCCGCTCGAAGGCCGCGACATCTCGTCCGCATACCAAAAGTTGCGCAACTGACTCTCGGACACCCAATAGTCCTTCGGATTCAGGTCGTGGATCGTCGCGTCGCCCGGGTTCGTTATCGTCGATACGCCCGCGTCGTCATACTTCACCGCATGTTCGTCGTTCGCCGTGTACCGGTAGAGCGGTTGTGTCGGACGAATTCGATAGTAACGAGGCTTGAAGCTCGAATCGGCCAGCTTCTTCTTGTACTCCATTTGGTTAAACAGCATCAGCTCCGAAGTCGTGAAGCTATACTCCGTCTGCGTGCCTTGGGCAACACCCGCATCGACCACGCCGGAATCGAAATATCCGATTGCCACCGTCTGGTTCACGCCGCTCTTCGAGATCGTCTGATTCTTGTTGGGCGTTCGCACGTCGATATAGCCGCCGCCGGGGAACTTGCCCGTGTCGCTGTTGTGGTCCTTCGCGCGAATCGTCAGATAGTCGCCAATCATGATGCTGCCGCCAGCGGTCAAGGCAAACCCGTTCTTCGTGCCATCGTCCGCAATACCGAATTCGCCCGGAGCGTCGTCATACGTAACGTCTCCGGCCACATACACATTGCCCTTCGTGTAGATCTGTCCCCATCCTTTGACTTTGCCCTTGATGATGAGGTCCCCATTAACCGCTACCTTCTTGTCGATCACGATCGGATCATCCACGGTACCAATCAAGATCAAGTTGCCGTCGTAAGTCCCGTCCTGAGACAACTGATCGATCGCGCTGTTCGACGCCGTAGGCAGGCTCGTTCCGGAATACGTCGCGCCAGCCGGCACGCCATAGGCCACGCCGGCTTGCACCGTTCCCGTCACTTCCGACGGATCGAGCTGGAATGAGATCGACCCATTCGCGCTGTAGATCACTTTGTCGAATTCCGTGCCGCTCACATTGCGGTCGCCGTCGTCATCCGGGAACGGAGCCGGGAAATTCGTCGGCAAGTCCCCGTCCGTCATCAGGGTGTCGTCGGTCGGGTAGTTTAGATAGAGGTTCGCAAACTGGTTGAGCTTCCCGTTCGTTCCATTCGTTGCATTCGAGAGGTTGGTCGTGGTCATATTGCCGCTCGAATCCTGGGTCACCTTCCCATTCGTCGAGCTGAAGTGATACCCCTTGAAGGTCGACCCCGCGATGGCAGTCCCATTCATCAGACTGCCCGTCTGGTTGTACACCGACCCACGCGTGTACGTCGTACCCGCGAATCGCGTCCCAATGTCCTCGCTCGTCCGAATCATAAGCGACTCCAGCGCCGCCACCTTCACGCGGTCAAACGTCCCGTAAGCCGCGGGGTTCCCCGCGTTTCTGAACAGGTCCAACGGAATGACTTTCGCGTGGCACATGATGCAGTTGATGTTGTTCGCCAACACGCCGTATTCGAAGCCGCGGAACAACTGTCCCGCGGTCCGCACCGTCTGCACCATCGTCTTGGTCTCGACGCCGACCCGCCCCGTTGATCGCACTGTTATCGTGGACCCGGTCAAGTCGTCCGTCCGGCTCAGCGTCACCAACTGAATCTGTTCGCCCGACTCGAGAACCCGGTTCGCCTCGGACGAAACGAAGGTGACGGGATCGTTCACTTCGAAATTGCCGTCCCCGTTCATATCCCATTCGTCGCCATCCTGCGTGCCGTTCCCGTTCACGTCTTCGTTGTTGGGTATGAATCCGTCCAAGAACACAAGATAGGAAGCCAGGTTTCCGGTCGTATTGCCGTTCCCCGTCACATATTGGTTCCAAAGCCGCTCTACGGCCAAATCCACGCCCGCTTTACAGACTTCGTCAAGACGCGTTTGAGTTACCGCGTGGTCCGTGCGGAGCTTCGCGGTCTGTACCCGGTTCACGACAACGGTTATCGCCCCAAGAATCACGATCACCGCCAGAATGACCAGTACGAGGGCCATCCCCTCTTCCCTGTTTCGTGTAGCTCTCATATAGGAGCCCTCCTTTGCACCCGCGAAACCCGCGCCCCGGTCTGCGGACAATTCACCGTCAATTCTCAAGATAGACATCGCTGGAAATCGTAACCTGCGCCGGATTGGTCCGGCGAAGGCCGATGAGCTTTTGAGACGTCAACGTTATGGTTAGCACATTCCCGTTCAATGCAAACGTCACCGTGGACATATCGTTCGCGCCTCCTACCGGCCGCGTCTCTCCCGCATCATTCGTCGAACCGTTCCCATTCAAATCTTGGATGCGAACGATGCGGCGCGAAAGCACCCGGTCCCCGTCGATATCCTCCCCGGAATTGAGACGACCGTCTGCGTTCGCGTCTTCGTTGATGTAGCGAAACGTGATCGGCTGGCTCCAATTGCGCCCGGACCCTCCTTCGGGCGTCTGAAACGTTACCTGCACAGGGCTACCCGCTACGGGATTGTTCGTCACGACAAGCGCGCGCAATGGCGGCGTCAGCGAAATATCCGTTCGCTTCGACGCAAGTTGAAGCTCCGCGACCATGCCCTCCAATGCATCGCGAACATTGTCCTGAACTTCCGCCTTTGACTTCGCCGTCGCAGAGGACGTGGACGCCGCTTGCACGGCAACCATGCCCAGGGCGCAGATGATCACGAGTATCGCCGTCGAGATCATCAGTTCCGTCAATGTGAAGCCCCGATTCTCCATCAGTCCGCTCCTCATCGGTCGGCCAATATGCTTGAAACGCTTACCGTCATCGGGCGCCCCCGCATATCCACCCACGTGCTCGTTACTGTGACCTCGAGCGGATTTGTATTGGGGTCGACGTAGTCCACCGTCACCACTTCTTGCGTAAGCGTCCCCGCATTGGGAACTTGGACCCCATCCGGCCAAAGCGCCGTTACCGCGTCTGGGAAGTTCGTGGGATTGGCCGTACGCACGTCGCGCATGTTGCTCAAAATGCTCGCGCAGTCTCGGACGGCCGTGTGCCGCTGGTTCTGCATATCCAATGCCACATAATAGGAGATCAAGGATTGCGCCGTGGCCCCCATGACAATGACGAATAGCGCCATCGCAATGGTCAATTCCAGCAGCGTAACACCTTCCTCATCCCTGAACCGCCGATAACGCATACTTATATCTCCTTTGTCTACGAGCAGGGGGAGGGATTAGAGAGGACAGGCAGGATAAATCGGGCCTGTGCGCCTTCCGGTAGCCTCACCGAGCCGTCGCGCTTCCTCTGCTTACCCCAAAGGAAACACTCAAGTAGACTCAATTTTCGAGTCCCACCACGAAACGCTTTTGCACAATGCCCCAAGTTGCGGTCACCCGCAATTATGCCACACGAGTCTCTAGTTTGACAAATAGTTCAAATCATATCGTAACACATTGAAATACAACCATTTACAGCTATTCTATACGAGACAACCGAATCCCGCAACACCGTAAATCCCGCAACATTAAAATGAAAGCACACACCGAAATTCAAAGATCGTGTCACTTTATATGAAAAAGCAAAAATTGTCAACATATTACCAAACGACGAATTGCTTGCAGCGCGTCATTCACATAGGCCCGACTTGGTTGTTGAGGAGATGACAGTCCGAATGGAACCTCGAGCCTAGGCCCTAGACATTTACGGGCCCCGCGCCAGCCGCAGGGGCCGAGACGATAAGCGCCCCCTCTTGGCCCGTCTCAACCCGGTAGCGCTTCAGGAGTTCCTCGCCAAATGCGTTCACCCGGTTCAAGGCCACCAAGTGAACCGTGCATCCACCGAACCCTGCTCCGGTCATACGCGCACCAAAACACCCGGGCATTGATCGGGAAATCGCGGTCATGGCGTCCAACTCGGCGCAGGTCACCTCGTAATCGGCCCGCAGGCTCGCGTCGGACTCGCTCATCAACACGCCCAGCCGCACGGCGTCGCCGGACCGCATCGCATCGCACGCGGCCAGTGTGCGGATGTCTTCCGAAATGACGTGACGAGCGCGACGAAACGCGACTTCGGACATGGCCTCCCGCGCCTCTTCGAGCTGCCCCAGCGAGAAGTCTCTGAGATGGGTCGCCTCCGCGCCGTGAACACGGCACAACGCCGCGACGGCTTCACGGCACTCCGCCACCCGCTCGTTGTATTTGGACGCCGACAGCTTTCGCGGCAGCTGCGTGTCTGCGATCAAGAATGTTGCATCGGAAAACGCCACGGGGATCTGCTCGAACGCATGCGTCCGGCAGTCCAGAAACAGTGCGCTTCCAGCCTCGCCCGCGCGCGAAATGAACTGATCCATGATCCCGCTCGACAACCCCAGGAACTCATTCTCCACGCGCTGCCCCAATTGCGCCGCTGCCGCGGACGACAACGTGAATCCACCCGTCTGCTCGAACAGGGCAAGTGCAGCCATCTCCAGACTCGCCGAACTGCTGAGGCCCGAGGCGACAGGGACGTCGCCCACAATCAGACAGTCCAGTCCGCAAATGGGCTTGCCCAGCATTGAGAGTTCCCGCGCAACGCCAATCACGTAGTCAATCCAAGGTTCCTCTGCCGAGCGCTCCAAACACGTCAAATCCACTTCGACGCGCCGGTCGAAATTCGCGGCGTACGCGTGAAGACGGAAGTCCGAACGCTTGGACGCCAGGATCACGGTATCGCGCTCGATCGCCATCGGCAACACAAAGCCATGGTTGTAGTCCGTGTGCTCACCGACGATATTGACCCGTCCGGGAGCGCGCGCCCCTTTTTCGGGCTGCTTTCCAAAATGCTCGCGGAAAAGAGTTCGGGCATGTGAAACGTCGATGCTCATGATTGACTTCCTTGAAGCAAGACGGCGCGCAAACGCGCGCCGGAAGAGGGTACAACAATCGTGCTGCGGACTCCTCAGGCGAGGATGGATTTCTCGGTGTCAATGTCGAAGTAGTGTGCCTTCTCCATCTGCACGTCAAGCACATGCGCCTGGTTGACCGCCGGCTCCTTATCCGAATTGATCCGCGCCGTCACCACATTCGCGCCCAGCGCAAGGTGCAGATAAATCTCCGACCCCATCGGCTCGACGACTTCCACGTTCGCCTTCATGCTGACCCCTTCGACGGGAGTCTGCGTCGGGTTCTGCGCGAAATTCTCCGGGCGAATACCGCACACCACCCGCTTCCCGGCATAGGCGTCAAGCTTCTGCTTGTGCTCAGACGCCACTTTCAGATTCACCGTATTGGCTTTGTCGTGGAACCGGAGCGAACCGTTCTCCGCGGAAATGGTCCCCTCGATAAGATTCATCGGCGGACTGCCGATAAACCCAGCCACGAACTTGTTCACGGGATGGTTGTACAACTCAAGCGGCGTGGCGATCTGCTGAATACGGCCCCCCAACATCACCACGATCCGGTCGCCCATCGTCATCGCCTCGACCTGGTCGTGCGTGACGTAAATCATCGTCGACTGAAGCCGCGTATGCAGCTTGCTGATCTCCGCGCGCATCTGCACACGCAACTTCGCATCCAGATTCGACAACGGTTCGTCGAACAAGAAGACTTTCGGATTGCGCACAATCGCGCGCCCCACCGCCACACGCTGCCGTTCACCGCCCGACAACGCCTTCGGCTTGCGTTCCAGCAAATGCTCAATCCCAAGAATCTGCGCCGCCTCATGGACGCGCTGATCGATGTCCTTCTTTTTAAATTTTCGCAGCATCAACCCGAACGCCATGTTCTTGTACACGGACATGTGCGGATAAAGCGCGTAATTCTGAAACACCATCGCGATATCGCGATCCTTCGGAGGGACGTCGTTCACCAAGCGGTCGCCAATGAAGATCTCGCCCTCGGTGATTTCCTCTAGCCCG